>NZ_JANQOP010000322.1 GCF_028285745.1 Acaryochloris sp. IP29b_bin.137
TGTTCGGCAGTAAAGGTGCGACGGGGTCTTTGGGGCATGTAAACATTCTCCTGGGGTATCGACTCTTCGAGAATGTCCACTTTTTCGAGTAAAGGTCACTTCACTATGACTGTTAGAGGCACTCAATTGGGCCTTTAATTCTTGTAGCAAACCGAAAATACCTGGTGATCAATAAGAGTTTGTTTACAATTACAAAACGGGGAATAAGTGAAGCCGACAGTACGGCTCAAACAATACCGTAAGGTCAGTGGTAACGAATTGCCTTCTATGGTAGTCTTTAGAACTTTAATAACATGGGTGTTATTTGCATCACAATCAAGGTGACATCGTCAGTATTTTGGTTCCGCTCTCCCATAAATGCTTGTAACCGCTCAAACAGATAGTCAAGGATATCTTGCGGACCATGACGGGTATGACAGGCTTCTTCAAACGCTGCTAGTAAGTTCTCTTCATCAAAGCGATCGCCATTCGGCCCTGCCGCATCCGTAAAGCCATCAGTGTAGTAGATGATAGTATCGCCTGGAGCCAGCGTAACTTGATCTTCTTGATACTCCGTATTGGCATCCAATCCAATCAACATTCCATCCGTATCGAGGCGTTCGATTGCATCTTCCCGGGCTCGCCACAATAGCGGTGGGTTATGGGCTGCATTGCTAAAGCTGAGGGTACGCGTTTTGGGATCATATTCTGAATAGAACAGCGTTACAAACCGATTGGAATTTTCTAAATCGGCATACATCACCTGATTTAGATTTTTCAGAATCTCAGCAGGAGAATGGTGATGGAGGGCATCGGCTCGCAGAATCCCCCGGGTCATGGTCATAATCAGCCCAGCAGGGACCCCTTTTCCCATCACATCGCCAATCACTAAGCCCCATCGATCCGCTTGATTGAGGCGATATTGACGAGGGGTGGGAAGCTGCCGATAGATGGGAATAAAGTCGTAGTAATCTCCACCGACTTGATTGGCGGTTTTACAGGTTGCGGCTAGGGCAACGCCATCAATCGTAGGGGAGTAATTCGGCAATAAACGGGCTTGAATTTCGGCTCCAATTTCTAATTCACGTGTGATCCGCTCTTGCTTGCGAAGTTGCGAGGTCAGGGCATCGTTTTCAATGGCAACAGCAGTTTGATCGGCCACTAACTGGGCCAGCTTTTGGTGGGTCTCCGTCCATTCGTAGGTTGGATCACTACTAAATAGGTATAAACGTCCCCGCTCGCATAGCTCGAAATTACGGACTAGAATGGCAGTGCTAAACCACCGATACTCTTCCCCAAGCTGCTGTTCTAGATTTTGATCTAACAGGAGATTTTTTTTTCCAGTGGTATCGTCTTGGAGGGCAAACTGCCGAGTCGCATTTTCCAGGGCAAATCGGATATTACGACATTGCTGACCTTCGTGGCAGTATAGCTGCTCCAAAGAGACTTGACCATCGGGACGGAACAGAATGAGAGCCGCCGCATCCGCATCGGTGACTCGGCTGGCAATCAGTGGAATTAAAGCGAGAAACTGGTTAAGGTTATTAAAACTTCTTAATGAAAAACTTAAAGCACTCAGTAAATCCTGGGCTTTCGCCTGTTCCCGCCGGAGATGGACCACCAGCTCTTGCAGCGCCGTTACTGTCGCTACATTAGTTGCCATCCCTGGATAATCAAAGTCCACGGGCTGGGAGGGCTGGTTGGGGAGTGGAACTCGAGACATAAAGGCGGAGGGTAGCCTGTATTGCGGATAGTGCGCGTGCTGTCTAGCGTGTTGGTCGTTATGCTCAGTAAGCTTAGCACCCTTGTCAACACTTGGGTAGGTTAAGCAGTAACTCAAGAAAAGTAGAGTCGGTTGAGGAATGTAACGGTATTATCCGATACATTTTGCACTGAGAGAGAAAATTTTTATTCTCTTGCCAAAGCGTTATAAAACGATGGAAAAGCTAGCAAAAAGCGAACTGTTCGAACAATAATTCAGAAACTGAGGAAACCTCCCTCAAACAGAAAACTTCGAGGATAAAATCTTAGGTTTCCTTCAATCTGGTATAACGCACTTCCAATGAGATTGCCACACTCTCACAAGATGGTATTGATAAAAGGGGCTTCAACCTGCTACACCCTATTTGGATTCTGCAGTCCTTTACTTACACTTAATGCGTATTTATACTTATGCACTGAGGAGAGCCTCTACGAATTCGTAGCTGGAAAACGGACGTAAATCGGTAATCCCTTCTCCAGCCCCGATAAAGCGAATCGGTAAGCCTAACTCTTGGACAACGGCCAGAGCGACTCCACCTTTGGCAGAGCCATCCAGTTTTGTCAGTACGACCCCCGTTAACTCTGCTGCTTCTGAAAAGACCTGGGCTTGTCGGAGGCCATTTTGTCCCAAGGTTGCATCTAGAACCAGCAGCGATTCAATATGAGCATCCGGTGCTTTTTTGCTGACGATGCGTCGAACCTTGTTGAGTTCGTCCATCAGATTTTTTTTATTTTGCAAGCGTCCGGCGGTATCCACGAGCAACAGATCGATCTCCCGCTTTTGGGCTGCCGTAATAGCATCGAAGACCACTGCGGCAGGATCTGTGTTTTGCCCAGGATTGGCAATTACGTCGACATTGCTGCGCTGACCCCATACTTTAACTTGCTCAACGGCGGCGGCTCTAAAGGTGTCGGCTGCTGCAATAAGACAAGAATAGCCAGATTCCTTAGAGATATGAGCAAGTTTACCGATGGTGGTGGTTTTACCAGCCCCATTGACTCCGGTCATCAACCAAATATTTAACCCTTGGCGTTTGGGCGCAAAGTTAGGGCTGTAGTTGCGTGCGGTGGGGCCATCCAGGATGTCTTGCATAATCTGTTTCAGATATGCGATCGCAGCATCTGGGGGCAGGGTTTCTTCTCGCACTTTCTCTTGCAACGCTTCGATCAGCTTATCGGTGGCAGTAATGCCCACATCAGCCTGTAAGAGTAGCGATTCAATTTCCATCACCGCATCGGCATTTAATGGGCCTTGGCCGACCACCGATTTAAGCTGGTTGGCTAGGCCACGCCGGGTTTTGCCGAGGCCTTGTCTCAGCTTCTGGAGCCAAGAAATTTCTTCAACGGAGACCTCTTCCGGGCGACGTCCCTGGGCTGCTAGTACTTCCGCTGACCACAAGAACCCTTCATCAAAGGCCAGATCGGGTTGGGTAGGTGTGGATGGAGAGGGGGCAGGGCTTGTCGTAACCGTTTCCGCAACGGGGGTGGGCTCTGGTTCTTGGACGACCTCAGGTGCTCTGGTGTCAGACGTCTGGGTGTCAGAGGTGTCAGTTGCTTCGATAGCAGGAGAATGATCTGACGTGTTTGTCTCGACAGGAGGAGAACTGTTGGTTTCCTCGACCTCCACTTCTGCAGAAGCAGTGGTTTCAGCCGCCGTTTCTTGCTGGCGCGCTTGGATTTTTTGGAAAGCGGCTTCGGCCCAACTGCGGTAATCTTCAGCCTCACCCGTTTCGTCGTCGCCCTCTTCCGTTGCGAAGTCTTGCTCCGCCTCTACTGCAGGCGTTGTCTCTTGCTCTTCGGCTTCTTCTTTATTAAATTGGCGACGAAACCAATTGAATACCATGACCTTGTCCTAACGCATCAGAGTGGGGGCGGATTGGATTTCAACCTACCGCATATTTAAGGTACCGCGATCTGGTGGGTTACCCGGCGCAAAACACCATTAATAAAGCGATGACCCTCTTCAGCACTATATTTTTTAGCCAACTCGACGGCTTCGTTAATTGCGACTTGGTTGGGAATCTCTAGATACATCATTTCCGCAACCGCCAGGCGGAGCAGGTTGGCATCGATATGGGCCAACCGATGGAGTTGCCAATCCACTAAAGATTTTTCAAGCACTTGATCAATGTCAGGGCGATGGTGGTGGACGGCAGCAATCAAATCGAGGGTGTAATCGCGGACCGACTGTTGATTGGCTAGCTGAATAAACTCGGGGAAATCAATGGCTAGCCCCAAACGATTGACTGCTGTTTTAGTCAAATCAATCGCCTCGCTAACCATGGCCCGCGAGCTTTGCACATCAATGGCTTTGATCTCGCTATCGAGAATGCGATCGCTCCCCCGTTTCAATTCGGCACTCGCCGTTTCCAAGGCTTCTTGAACTTCTGCCACCAAGGTCCGTACCGCCGTAATCATCACGGCCTGCAAATCTTGGTTGGCGAGGCGATCGGAATTGCTAGGCAATTGACCAATACTTAAAAGTGCCAATTCACGAGCAATTCGGCGAGGTTGCATGGAGGAAACTTGGTGCAGAACTCTCTAATCTTAATATCCAGCGTCCAAGTTCAGCATTGGCGGCTTACACTATCTCTAGTCAACAGGCTTGAGGTATGCGCAAGTTATATTTTCTAGTTCCAGGGTTAGGCGGAAAGTACGCCTGCGGTGGCCTCTGGGCAGAGCTAAAAACCCTGAAACTGGCCCAGCAGATCTGTTCTGCAGAAGTGGTGACCTACAAACAGCGGGAGCCCGACACTCTTTTCTTAGACGATTTGCTGACTCAGCCCCTCGATCAAGCTATTTTGGTGATCAACTGGGGCTTTGATGTCGGCAAGCTAGCGCAACAATTGCAAGACTATAACCTGGTTTACCATGCCCATAGCTCGGGGTATGGATTTGATCTACCAGCGCGGATTCCGATCATTACCGTCAGTCGAAATACCCTGGGCTATTGGGGACAGCGATCGCCTCATTCCCTGCTGTACTACCTACCCAACCAAATTTCGGACCATTTTCAGAACTTGCATCTTGACCGCGATATTGATGTGTTAGTGCAGGCCCGCAAGTCTTCCACCTATCTGTTACAAGTGCTGATTCCAGCATTACAACGGGTCTGCAATGTCATGGTGGTTGATCGCCATGTCGAAGATTTATCCCAACTGTTTAACCGGGCAAAAGTGTACCTCTATGATTCAGCCGAATATTGGGCACAGCAGAAGGTAAGCGAGGGCTTTGGGTTGCAGCCTATGGAAGCGATGGCCTGTGGCTGTCAGGTTTTTTCGAGCATCAATGGTGGGCTATCGGATTATCTCGATCCGGGATTTAACTGTTACAAAATTGCGGGTTATTCCCTTGCCTTTGATCTGCAGCGGATTCAGCAAGCGTTGCAGTCCGCTCAAATGGTGGGTTTGTCAGAAACGGTTTTGGCCGAATATCGCACAGCAAATATTTTGCAGCGGCTGCAGGTGATTTTGACTGAGATTAACGCATTTTTTGACTCTCAACCCCACCAACAAGCAGGCATTCCACCATTGACGCCAATGCGGATTGCCCAGCTACGGGGACAAACTATCTGGCGCAAGCTCAAGCAAAAACTAGCTTGAATCCAATCTATCCACTGGATCGTTATGCACTATGCATAAGGCGCGAAATTACTCGTGACCACTATCACCCCTTAATCGGTACTCCATCACTGAGCTGGAGTCGGGCAATCTGGATAATACCAACATATCCCAGTGCAAATGAGATAACCCAGTGCAAGTGAGGTTTTGCACCCCTAAGGTCTGTTGGCGATTTCTAAAGCTGGCAGGCCTCTCCTTCATGCTGAGCTTTCACAAACGCTTGTTTATCGCTTTTATCTCACCTCTGATTTGCAATGAAAAATAAGACAGCCCTGTCCCTTCTCTGCCTGTGTGTATTGTCAGTGGGCCTGTTTCATCGTCAAAATCCGATTCAGGCGAATTTATCTCCAGCCCAGCAGGTTGGGGCTACTTCTAATCAATCCAAAGAAGGTAGTCCGGTGGAGCAATTGTTGACTAAAACCCAACAGGCCAATGTGTGGGAACAGGCGATCCAACTCAATCCTCAAGATGCAGAAGCTCACCATCAGTTGGGGTTGGTTTTAGGTGATCAAAATCAGGTAGAGGAAGCGATCAGTCACTATCAACAAGCGATTGCCTTAAAGCCTGCCAATGTGTCGCGTATCTATCAAAGCTGGGGAAAAGCCCTAGTTAAGCAAAACCAGATTGATGATGCGATCGCAACCTTTCGCCAAGGCATCACGCAAGGCTATCCCGATGCCCCGACAGCGATGCAGGAAGCAGAGGTGCATTTTCGGTTAGGACTGGCGTTGGAGGCTGAAGGACGACTGCCTGCAGCGATCAAAGCTTACCGCCAAGCGATAGTAGAAAAGCCAGATCGGATAATTTATGAATATTTAGGGACTGCACTGGTCAAACATAATCGGCTCAACGAGGCTCTAGTCGCCTTTAAAGAGCGTTGGTCCACTTCATATGAACAAGGCCTGGATTACCAAAAGTTGGGCGATGCCTTAGTCCATGAAAATCGACCAGAGGATGCCTTAGCGGCTTATCGCCAGTGGATTGGGAGTTCTCGCAGGGGCATTGATACAGATGCTGATGCTTATCTAGTGCTGGGAAACAGGCTCAGTTTATTCAGTCGCGTAGATCAAGCAAAGTCAGCGTACCAAAATGCCCTTGACCTCACGGATGGCAACCAGTCCTATATTGCCAAAAGCTTCATCCAAACACTCATACATCACAACCAACTGGGAGAAGCCAAGCTGATCTCCCAGAAATATTTTCTGTCAGATCTACCTTTCCAGAAAGGATACGCTAAACATCTGATTAAACAGTCCCAGAAATTAATCAAAGCCAATCAATTGGATCAGGCTGCCAACAATTGCCGTGAAGCGGCTCAAATCTTGAATTCTTCCAAGCTTCCTACTGGTGAGGATAAGAGAAGTATTGCAGATATATGGTCTTGTCTAGGCCAAGTCCACACTAGACAGGGTCGCCTTGAGCAAGCTTTAGCTAGTTTTCGGCAAGAATATAAGCTCAATAAATATGCCTACACTGACATTGCAGAAACCTTAGTAAAACTGCAACGCTCTGAAGAAGCCTTGGATGTTTTACGTCAAGATTCCAGCCAAGAGCAACATGCCTATACCCAGATGGGACGTTTGCTAATTGCCCATCAACAAGCCCCGGCTGGCGCTCAATACTGCCAAAAAGCCTTGGGACTAGATGCCCAGGATTTGGGAGCTTATCGTTGCTTAGCAAAAGCGGTAGGGAGCTCCAAACAGGTCGAGGTCAATGTTAAACAGTTTCAAAAAAGAGTCCAAGACCTCTCTCCCAAGCTGATCCAGCAGGCCTATCGGGCTAATCGTTTGGGCAATGACACCATCGGCTATACGCTTCATGAAGATGCCATTGGTATTAAAAGTGACGAGGTTTACCGTGCGCAGCACACGATGCCATCCCTGGCTAAATTAAACGTTTTTCACGACTGGGGGGATATTCTGGTGCAGCAAGGAAAACCACAGGAGGCGATCGCGGCGTATCACCAAACGTTGCGGCTCTTGCCAGAATATGCGCCATACTATGACAACTTGGGTGCAGTACTGATGCAACAGCAACAATACGGGGGTGCGATCGCAGCCTACCGTCGTGCCGTCCAGCTCGATCCCTATGAAGCCCAGTCTTATGTAAACCTCAGCAAAGCTTTGCAAGCAGTAGGCCAGACAGAGACTGCGGCTCTGGCGCTACAACAGGCCGTTCAATTGGGCTGGCAAGAGACTTCCCAAGGTAGCTGAGACATCCATTCCTTTCAAAGTGGATCAACCTCATAATCTTGCTTGGTACAGTACGTGAGTTTTGGGACCAACTCTTACGCAGAACTTTTGAGCTTGGATGATTAGCGGCAGAAGGTTTCAGTGAGCCTCCAAACAGCAGGAATGTTAGCGAACGGCATAGGCCCAGATTTCAAACTGAGCTTCTGACGATACCTTAGCCTCCAGCGATCCGTAATGCTCAAGGCAAAAAACTTCAAATTCTTCTACTTTTCGATAGAACATTTCACTGGACGTTTGCCAACATAAACCATAGGCCCGAGCTTTCAGAAACCCAAGCAGCTCTTCAATGGTATTGCTCACCAACCATCGTTTAGCAATCCCATAATTTGACCGATATCCTTTTTTACGGAAATAGTCGTCTACATTAATCCCCTCGTTGCCTGTATGGGCAGCTTTCGTGTTTTTATCCTTCGCTAACATCGCTCTAAAGTAGCGCTCAAACTCCATTCGAGCAGGGGGTGTAATCCATTGAGCATTCAAATAGAACCCTCCTGGTTTGAGGACTCGTTCAATCTCATCCAGGAATTGTTGCCAATGAGAGACGGTGTGAACCATGTGAACTGTCAGGACAACGTTAAAGCTATCATCAGGGAAAGATAGCTGGGAAGCATCTGCTTGAATCAGCGTCAAATTTTGAGGGATGCCATTCAGCTTTTGGCTAAACTGGTCGAGCATTTCCCTCGAAATGTCTATCCCTGTGACGGAATAACCACGTTTAACCAGCGGGAAAACGTTTAGGCCAGTACCCACACCAGGCTCTAGAAAAGAGGTGTGAGGGTTGGCATCAACCAACTCCAAAATATAATCTGCAACCTCCTCCGCGATAGATTCCGTCATCCAGCGTGTTTGGTCATAGATGGAGGCGATGTGGTCGTAATAGTTGAATTGACTCATATTTACTGAACATTCCGATTCAGAGTCCACTGTCACGATCAGTGTTTCAGCGAAAGATTGCTGCACACATTGCTAATCCCATTCATGTCCACATTGGTTGCACCGCAACTGTGGGTCGTCCGCCATAAGATCACAACCGCCCAGGCAAATCAAGCCATTTTTCACATCTTGCTTTAATTGATCGTCAAAACTTGGCAATCCATACAAGATAAGAGATGTATTGTTAGCTTCACAACGAAGGTATTGCAATTAAGTGAGAATTGAGTGAAGCATCTAAAAGTGGGTAGAAATCGCTTGAACAGGACATGTGGGAACACATTGCTCACAGACAATACAGCGCGATCGCGTAAAATTCAGCAAAAAAGATTTGGGGTCAAGGGTGAGGGCCTGGGTAGGACAGATCCCCGTGCATAGGCCACAGTGCACACAGCTCTCTTCATCGATCAGGATTTCGCGATTAGACGAAGACACATCAATATTTTGCGAATGCATCCAATCAATGGCGGCATCCAGTTGATCAATATCGCCCGCTAATTCCACCACCAACTTACCAATTTGGTTCGGGGCAACCTGGGCCCGAATAATATTAGCTGCCACGTTAAAATCTTTTGCCAATCGATAGGTCACTGGGACCGGAACAGCTCGCCGAGGGAACGTAAGAGTAACACGCTTTTTCACTGGCGATGGATAACGATAGGGGCACTTTTAATTGTAAAGCAGGTCAACAGGAAATAAATCTGCACATCGCCTCGCAAAGTTTAGGCTAATCTGTTAGAAATGAGCTGTCCATAGGAAAAGCACGTTAACCATGCCCAACGCCCACCGTAACCGATTTCTACAGAAAACTCTACGGCGGCTGATCGCCTTTGCGATTATTCCCCTCTTGCTGGTGATCGGGTCTATCCGTCCGGGCACGGCAGCAACGGCTAAACACTATACCGACCTAGAATTTCCACCCCTCCCCGAAGTCGCTATCCCAGAATATAGCCGTTTCCAGTTAGATAACGGTTTGACCGTTTACTTGATGGAAAATCATGAGTTGCCTTTGGTCAACGGCATTGCTCGCATGCGAACGGGGTCGCGGCTGGAACCTGAGGATAAGGTGGGCTTAGCCGATATCGTTGGTACCGTCATGCGGTCTGGCGGGACAAAAGAGCATCCCTCTGATCAGCTCAATCAGATGCTAGAGCAACGGGCTGCATCCGTCGAAACGGGGATTAGTACGGCCTCAGGCAGTGCATCCTTTGCGGCGCTAAGTGAAGATTTAGACACCGTCTTTAGCCTATTCGCAGAAGTGATTCGAGAGCCTGCTTTTGAAGAAGATAAGCTTGTGCTGGCTAAAACCCAACGTCGTGGAAATATTGCCCGACGTAACGATGATCCTGATGATATTACAGGCCGAGAATTCAAGAAACTGATTTACGGTGCGGATAGCCCCTATGCGCGAACCCAGGAATATCAAACCCTCGACAATATTACTCAAGCCGACGTCGAATCCTTTTACCAGCAAAACTTTCACCCCAACTGCATGATCTTGGGAATCGTGGGAGACTTTGATTCTGCGGCCATGACTCAACGAATCAAAGAACAGTTTGGTGACTGGCCAGCGGCTCCTGAGCGCGATAAAGCCCTGCCAGTCCCTGGTGCAGAACAAATCAAGGCCGGAGAAACGTTTGTGGTTGATCAGCCTCAGCTATCCCAAAGTAATATCCAGATTGGTCATTTAGGGGGGCAGTTCGATAACCCTGATATTTTCTCCCTCTTGGTGATGAATGAAGCACTCAATAGCTTTGGCGGACGGCTGTTTAACGAAGTGAGATCGCGCCAGGGATTGGCTTACTCTGTCTATGCCGTTTGGAGTGCCCGCTACGATCATCCAGGTCTGTTTATTTCTGGCGGGCAAACGCGATCCGAAGCTACCGTTCCGTTTATCAAAGCCGTATTGGGTGAGCTGCAAAAAGTGCGTGAAGCTCCTTTATCCGCTGATGAACTGCAGCAGGCCAAGGATTCTATCCTCAACTCTTTTGTCTTTAATTTCCAAGATCCAGCCCAAACCTTATCTCGTCTGATGCGCTACGAGTACTTTGGCTATCCCGATGACTTTATCTTCCGATATCAGCGAGCTGTCAAAACCATGACAGCCGGGAAGGTTCAGGCCGCAGCGAAGAAATATCTGCAGCCTGACCAGATTGTCACGTTAGTCGTGGGGAATCGATCAGCGATCAAACCGCCACTAGAAGAGTTGGGCACCACAGTAACACCGATTGATATCACCATTCCTCAACCCGTGTCTTCTTAAAGATCCCTCGTTCTTGTGGATTTTGTGAAGAGGCCTGAAAGTCAATGCCTGTAACCTTTCATTGATCGAGCAATCAGTAGATTCTGTAGCTAGTTGTTATGGTGTTGAAGCCCGTTGAGATCTTTGAATGGAGAACATCGCTCTGACGCTTTTGATGTTGTTCTCTTTCCATACACGACTTGGCAATCTTCTTTTAGTTTTTGATAGAGGAATAACAGGGGCGAGGCAATGGCGGAGGCAACTGCCGTTTCAACCAGCCGTTTTATGTGTGGAGCACCGCCAGCCCATCACTCTCTGATTTTAATCCGTTGATCTCAGCAATACGCATGGAGTTTGCCTCTCAGTAACGACTGACTTTACAAGCCCAGTCATCCTGAAAAATCAGCGGTAATCCATCCTGGAAGACAAGCAGTTCACCGGGTTGAATGGTAGTCCAGGTTTCGTTATCCGTTAGACAAGTGGTGGCGATAATGGCGACGCGATCGCAAGGAGTTGTTAACTCTTGAAAATCAACCGTCAGATCTTCATCGATCAGGTGAGCTGCTGCAAAAGGGGATTGGCGAACGATGTAGCAAAGCTTGGTGGAACAGTGCACGAATAGATGCTTGCCATCCGATAGTAAATAGTTGAAGATGCCATGACTGGCGATGGCCTGGGTCATCTCTTGCAACACAGGGAACAACTCCTCCATGGGCGGCTGTTCCTGGGGGAATTTTTGTCTAAGCTGATTCATGATCAAGCAGAATGCTCGTTCACTATCCGTTTGACCCACGGAGCGATAGGTGCCTAAACTTCCAGATTTCAGCGTGGGTAGGTCCCCATTATGGGCAAACACCCAATGCCGCCCCCACAGTTCCCGAGTGAAAGGGTGGCAATTTTCTAAGCCAACTGGACCGATCGTGGCCTTGCGAATATGAGCCACAACATTCGTCGATTTAATCGGGTATTCACGAATGAGTTTAGCAATGGCAGAGGTTGCAGAAGGCTTGTCATCTAGAAAGATTCGACAGGCTGGTCCTTCAAAAAAGGCAATTCCCCACCCATCTTTATGATCGTCCGTTTTGCCACCTCGGGAGCAGAACCCTTCAAAGGAGAAACAAATATCCGTTGGCTCATTACAGTTCATCCCTAATAACTGACACATGAGCGATCGCAAGCAGTTCTACGCCGTCGATTGTAGGTGGAAAGGGAAAGAGGTCGCAACAAAACACAATGCCAATTCCCACAATCTTACGTGCAAGAAATCGAACATTTACTAATGCACCTCTCTGATGGAGGCGTCCTGTACTGTGTTGAGTATTCGGCAGGTAGAGAGCATCA
The DNA here is from genome assembly GCF_028285745.1 of Acaryochloris sp. IP29b_bin.137. GTDB lineage: Bacteria > Cyanobacteriota > Cyanobacteriia > Thermosynechococcales > Thermosynechococcaceae > Acaryochloris. Next base: position 12,126 of record NZ_JANQOP010000322.1, read on the forward strand.
TGCTTTACGACACGATTGGGAAAACCTACTCCCAAACCAGACAGAGTGATCCACGCATCGCAGCAAAACTGTTAGAAATTCTGGAGCCGTTTCAGGCTTCTACGATTGTAGATATTGGTGCGGGTACAGGGTCTTATGCGCTGTATCTGGCCGAGCATGGATATCAGGTTCTAGCAGTTGAGCCATCAATGGTGATGCGACGTCAGGCAATCGCCCATCCGGCAGTCCACTGGATAGATGCCAAGGCTGAAGAACTATTATTGCCCTCTCATTCAGCAGATGTAGCCATTATCATCCTGGCATTGCACCATTTCCACGACTATTCGCAAGCATTGCAAGAGATTCACAGAGTGACTGGGGGTGGTCAGGTGGTTATCTTTACCTACGATCCAGACCTCATTTCTAGTTTTTGGCTAACCAGGTATTTCCCTTCATTTATTACCGATGTTCAGTCTACTTTTTTACCCATTGCAACATTAACGGCTGAAATTGAGACCATTATGGATACGGCTGTGAATGTCGTTCCTTTCCCTTTACCCAATGATTTATCAGACTCATTCGCCGCGGTCGGCTGGTCACGCCCGGAACTGTATCTAGATCACAATATTCGCAATGGAATTTCATCATTTGCCAAACTCAATGATGATGAAGTAGCGCCAGGGTTATCCAACCTGCGCAAAGATTTGGAGATAGGACTATGGGATCAGAAGTATGGATATCTCCGCCAGCAAACCCACCATGATGTAGGCTATCGATTTGTGTTTACCACCGCATAGCAAAATCTTCTAAAGCTAGAACAGCATCTGATAAATGGGTTACAGCAACTAACTGAAAGAAACAAAATAGTCTTTCCGCCAAAGAAAGGGACATATGGGTACGACTAGTCTGGTGGAAAACGTTCTGTCATTCAATAGCATCTGAACATAAAGGGATCCAACTATTTACTGGCGAATGATCTCTTTCTATAACAGTAAGGTTATCAGTCATCACCCAAAGAATGTTCCCGGGATTAACCCAATCTTAGAAGACCAATATTAGCATTAAAAAAGTAGTCTGAACCAATGCAAACATTAAGTCGCGATAGTATCTGTGGTTGCTAAACTTCAGTAATTACAGGCTAGAAATACTGAGCTTAAGAGATATTTATTAAATTTCCAAGAATTTAATAAATATCTCTTATTTGCATTATGAAAATCTCAGCATATTGAGTAAACTTTTGTAATCAATAGCGTAATGTTGTTGCTCTCAATAGAGATCTTAGTAAGACCCTTTGACATAGAGCTATTTAGATATACGCAATCTATGCCTTGGAAAATAGTAATCTTTATCAAAGGTTTTTAGATTGAGCCCGATCACATACTTGATCGTTCTCCGTTAGTTTTCTAGTTTTTTATTTAATAGAAATAAATACTGAGTTTTCTTGTCTATATTGCTCTGGCACCCTTGCTAGACTTCAACGTAATAAATAGATGCTTTATATATCCATCCTTCATAGGGTCATGGATATATAACCGTCTTTTAAGAATGTAATCCTCCAAAGACCTAAATATATTTCATTTGTTTTTGGAGTATAGCTAAATGAGTTATAAAACTATGATAATCGTTGTCTCAAATCGAAATATCAATGAGGGCAGAACGGATCATCAGTTATTTGGAGAAGAGCCAAATACTAAAGGGATTGATGAGATTCGTTTAGCGACGGCCACGTATGATGAAATATCACAAGAGTGGCATCTCGCACTCCGTCAAGAACAGCAGCTTGATGAGGATAGAGCGCGATCGTCTATAGTGGACAGTTCTCGTCCAAGTCAGCAGCTGTTTACAGAAGTTATGGAGGACATTAAGGTCGGCAAGAGAAAGAAAAATTGGGTGTTCTACATCCATGGATTTAATCAATCTATGTTAGATACTCTCAATGCTTGTCGAGAAATTCAGACGCTCTATGAGGTAGATGTACTCACCTTTACATGGCCCTCTAATCCAGGGGGATTTGTTACTCGTGAATATCAGCAAGCACGACAGGCAGCAAGGGCATCTAGCAATGCACTGGATCGCACCTTAGAGCTTTTAGGACGCTATCTATCTAATCGCTCCCTTGAGGATATGAGGAACTGCCGAATTAGCTTTAATCTTCTCGTCCACAGCTTAGGTAATTACGTATTTGAAAACTTTGTCCGAGATCCTATTTTCAGTGATGAAACTCGCATCTTTGACAACGTCATTTTCCATCAAGCTGATGTGGATAATCGCAGCCATACTCAATGGGTTGACCGAGTGGAGCATAGCCGCAGAGTCTACATTACCCTTAATGAGGGCGATTCTGTTCTTAAAGCGTCTGATATTATCAACCCTGGTCGTTTAGGCAATACCCTTGAGGGTTTGAATGCCAAAAGAGCGATTTACCTTGATTTTACAAATGGTGAGAATGTCGATCGGTCCCATAACTTTTTTAACAGCCAAATCGAAAACTCCACCATCCAAACGATTTTTACCCGCCTACTCAACGGTCAGCGGGGAGAAACGGTTCCAGGCTTGACCTTCGATCTGAGCCTGAATGCATTTCGGCTATAGCTGGACAGCTTCGTTTTTTGTCTCGGCTCGCTATACAGCTGCTTAATTGAGCACTGCATCGTTTTTGTCATCTAGAGGAGGAATATATGTCTCGTAAACCATGGCACCAGCTTAAAACCCCTTTGGCCCTAGTAAAGTTACTTCAGTTTCGGAATCGACTTCGAGAAAATAATCTGCATGATACGGCTGCGATCGCACCTACGGATCACCTCCCCAAGCCCAAGCCCAGTCCCGATGGTCGCCATTTTCGCGCCCGAACCGATGATGGCAGCTTTAACGACCTAGACCATCCTGAGATGGGAATGGCTGGCACTCGGTTTGGTCGGAACGTGCCCTTGCAAGATGCCTATCCCGATGAGAAGGCTCTCTTGACGCCCAATCCACGGGAGATTAGCCGTAAGGTGATGACTCGGGATGAGTTTATTCCCGCCACGATTTTGAATGTCCTAGCTGCCGCCTGGATCCAGTTTGAAAACCACGACTGGTTTTCCCATGGCGAGAACCAAACCAAACAGAAATTTCAACTGCCCTTGGCGGACGATGATGACTGGCCTGCAGAGCATCGTCCCTTAGAGGTGGGTAAAACCGCCATTGATGACACCCGCAAGGGAGATGACAGCGGTGGTCCCCCCACCTTTATTAACCATGTCACCCACTGGTGGGATGGGTCTCAAATCTACGGCAGTGACAGCGAAACCGTTGCCAAACTCCGCTCCCATCAAGATGGCAAACTCACCATTGGCGATGATGGTTTATTGCCGTTAGATGATGGCGGCGTGGATTCCACCGGCTTTAACGATAATTGGTGGGTGGGGCTGTCCTTACTGCATACGCTATTTGCCAAAGAGCATAATTTTATTTGCGATCGCCTCAAAGCGGAGTATCCATCCTGGTCTGATGACCAACTGTTTGACCAAGCCCGCCTGATCAATGCCGCCTTAACCGCCAAAATCCACACGGCAGAATGGACCCCCGCCATTTTGCCTCTACCTGCCACCGATATCGCCCTCAACGTCAACTGGGCAGGCTTCCTCGGGGAAGATTTTAGATATCTCTTTGGACATATCGGCGAAGGAGAACTGCTAAGCGGCATCCCAGGCTCCTCGACAGACCACCATACGGCCCCCTACTACTTAACGGAAGAATTTGTGTCCGTATATCGGATGCATCCCTTAATTCCAGATGACTATCAATACTATGACCTCCAGGGAAAACTGCTGCAGGAAAGTGACTTTATGGCCTCCTCCGGCAAGCGGACTCGAGCCTTGGTGGAGGAGGTGGGGATGGACAATCTGTTCTACTCTTTGGGCATTACCCATCCAGGAGCAGTGACTCTCCATAACTTCCCGCGGTTTCTGCAGCTCCACAAGCGAGATAACGGTGAAGTCTTCGATTTAGCCGCCGTCGATATCCTCCGGGATCGCGAACGGGGAGTGCCTCGATACAACCGCTTCCGAGAATTAATCGGACGGGGTCGCGTTAAAAGCTTTGAAGAAATCACCAGCAATCCCGTCTGGGCGAAGGAACTGCGAGAGGTCTATAACAATGACATCAACGCGGTTGATCTGATGGTAGGCATGTTTGCCGAAGATCTACCTGAAGGCTTTGGCTTTAGTGACAGCGCCTTTCGCGTCTTTATCCTGATGGCCTCTCGCCGTCTGAAGAGCGATCGCTTCTTGAGTAAAGACTACCGAGCTGAAATTTATACCCCCTTCGGCTTGGAATGGATCTATCGCAACAATTTTATTACCCTCCTCAAACGCCACTATCCCAAACTGGCTCCTGCCCTAGTCGGCGTCAGCAATGGCTTTGCTCCTTGGCGCAATCTCAGTCATTAGGGCCTGTCCGATGAAACACCAAACCGAAATTCAGCAATACTGGCCAGATGCCCAGGACTTTGATCCATTGCCCACAGACTATCCCACGTGGTCAGCGCAAAAAAAGCAAGCCTTTCTTTGGGATGAACGCATTCTCAAATCCACCTATGACCAAAATCCACCCATTCCTCGGATCAATATTGTCGGGTTAATCTTGACCCCGCTCATGATCAAAATGGATCGCCTGGCAGATGAAGCTCCTAGCCGTTGGCGCAAAGCTATCCACCCCCACGGCGCTGTGGCCAAAGTCAAGTTTGTCCCAGCGGGCGACAGTCCCTATACCGGACTGTTTAAAGGCGCAGACTATGGATTGCTGAGGGCTTCTCTTACGGGTGATCCAGCAGATCGAGGGTTTGCCCCAGGTCTAGCGATTAAGCTTCTAGCCGATGGCCAGACCTCCGGTAACTTTTCTGCCCTCGTTTCCCTCTCCGGTCAAGGCCAAAACCACAATTTCCTGGCCCATCGGTTCTCCAATATTGTGCCTGTGGCTCAAGAATTTGGCCCCCGATTCACGAACCTGATTTTTCGTCGGGTCACCAAATACCCTACCCGTATTGACCTCCACAACTTAGGCGTTACTACTCAGCAGGGTCAGGCCGAAGCACAGCCCCATACCCCCACCCAAGTCTTTCTAGTCCCCAATCCAGACCTACAGTTTGTCGAAAGTCCCCATGATTTTCGAGCAGATCTGGCCCACATTCCCCCAGGTACCCAGTTGTTTTCTATCTATGCTACGGATGCGGTCGATCCAGACGGGGAAACGATGGCGGCCAACGGCGATCAGCCCCAAGCCCAACTGATTGGCTATCTGGAAACCACCTCTGAATTTGTGGCTTCCTTCTACGGCGATAGTCAGCTCTTCTTTCGGCATCAGCGCTTCCGTAACCAGTAGTTCGTCACTCTGCCATCAGGAAATCCTATGACCCCAGATATTATCTTTCAGCCCTTAGAGTGGCGCAATCTAACGGTTAAAAATCGCATTTTCCGATCCAGCATCTCAGGGCGTTGGGATAACTATGATGGTTCGGGCACCCAAGCCCGGATCAATTGGGAAGAGCAGTTTGCCCAGGGTGGCGTCGGTGCCATTATCTCGTCCTATACCCCCATTCATATTGAAGGGCGGATTGTGCCAAATGCCGCCATGATTGACTCGGACGACCGCATTCCCTTCTGGAAAAAGGTCGGCGAGACGGTCCATCAGCACGACTGCAAGTTTATCCTCCAGCTCAGTCATTCGGGGCGTCAGCGCGATATTGATGGGGTCGAAAATACAGTTCCCGATTCCTTTAAGCCCACGCCCGCCCTGAGTGCAACAACGCTATCGGAACAGATTCATGGGTTCCGCTGTCGCCAGATGACCCGGACAGAAATCAAGCAGACGGTACAACGGTTTGCGGATGGGGCGCGGCGGGCTCGGGAGGCCGGGCTAGATGGCGTGGAGTTACATAGCTCCCATGGCTATCTGATTACCCAATTCCTCAGTTCTGGCATCAATATTCGCAATGATGACTATGGAGGCTCTTTAGAAAATCGATATCGGTTCCTGCAGGAAATTGTCCAGGCCATTCGCCAAACCGTCGGTGATGATTTTCACCTCCAGGCCAAAATTAGTGCTGTGGACTATAACAACGTCTTGCCGTGGGAACGGAGGGGCAACACCCTGTCTGAGTCGATTCAAGTCTGTCAGTGGCTGGAGCGAGATGGGGTAGATGCTCTCCATATTTCTCGGGGCAGCACCTTTCCCCATCCCCTATTACCCGCAGGTCCCTTCCCCTTTAAGATTGCCACCTCCACTTACGACACGATGATTTCTAGTGCCCCGTGGCGCACCCTTCTCAATTACTTTCTCTTTCGCAGCCCCTTACTCCAGCCTTTTTTTAAGTGCATTTGGAATCGCTTGGAGCGGCATTGGCAGCCTCCGGTTAAAGGCGATCGTCTCTCGTCAGACGCTCTTTCCCAATTGATGCAAGAGCATATCTCGGTCCACGAGTTTCAGACCCTATTAGCCCGCTACCAAGGCACGGTGATGGAAGATGCCCAGGCCATTAAGGAACAGGTCAATATTCCTGTTATTTGCACCGGTGGCTTTCAGCAAGCCTCTTTTATCCGGCAAGCGATTGAGAAGGGATTCTGTGATGGTGTCACTCTTGCCCGCCCGCTGGTCGCCAATAAGGATCTGGCCCACCAGTTTCAGGCAGGAAACGATATTCCCGAGCGACCCTGTACGTATTGCAATCAGTGTTTAGGAAGTTATCTGGAGTATCCCCTGGGCTGCTACGAACGCCGTCGATATTACCAGCGCTCTATTACTAGCGCAGATCAAACGGAGCAGGATAAAGCAGCGCGCGAAGCCCATGACGCCATGATTCAAGATGCCATGCAGGTTTATAACCCACCGCCCTTTAGCCCGTCCAAGCAAACGGCATAACCTCGGATGCAAATTGCAAGCGTGATATCCCAATGAGCAGTACACCCTTTTTCTCAAAAGTCTGTCGTCAATTCAAGCGGTTAATCCTAGGGCTAGTCAGCCTAGTTTTAGTGATCGTTTTATGTCTGGCATGGCCCCTGCTAACGGCACGGTCCCCTCAATACACGGACATAACCGACCATTTTAAATATGGCTCGATTGGCGGTGCCTCCACCATGGGAATTCCCTATTGGATTTGGCAAGTGATGCCGGTGATGTTTCCGGAGTACCTGCCAACGGAGGACTACGCTACCCCTGGAAAAGGCTATACCCAGCTCGGCTTTATTCAAGAACCGGGGCAAGATCTGCCTATTGGGTTTGCCAAGGATACCCAATTAGGGTTGGAAGTGGTGACCAACAATTGTGCCCTTTGCCATGTGGGTAGTGTTCGCAACACCTCTGATGGCCTACCCCAAGCCATTCCGACGATGCCGTCCAATACCGTGAATTTGTCGGCCTATTTTCGATTTATTACCGGCGTTGCCAATGATCCTCGGTTTAATGCTCGGGAAATGATGCCCTATATCAAGGATTTGGGAGCCGATCTGAATCCCTTGCAGTCTCTGCTCTATCGCTATATTGCTATTCCCCAAACCCGGGCCTTGCTCAGTATCCAAGCCGAAAAGCTCAGTTTTTTATCGGATCAGCCCCAGTACGGACCGGGGCGAGTAGACACCTTTACCCCCTATAAAACCCGTACCTTTAATATCAATCTAGACGACCTCCCTCCTGAAGAAATTGAGGGAGCGGCTAGCGACTTTCCCAGTGTTTGGCAGCAACGCCCCCGGGAGGGTATGCAGCTCCACTGGGATGGCGACAACACCTCTGTGGCGGAACGGAATAAGAGTGCTGCCTTAGCCCTGGTCTCCCCCACCAATATTAATTTGGATGCCATTACCCGAGTGGCCGACTGGTTGTTGGATCTCCCGGCCCCGCCCTATCCCTATCCCGTGAATGAGGAGCTGGCGGCCCAGGGGCAATCTATCTTTGCCAACACCTGTGCCAGCTGCCATGCCTTTGACGGTCCCAAGGTCGGAACCGTGACGCCCATTGCAGAAATCGGTACCGATCCAGGTCGATTGAATTCTTATACCTATGAATTTGCCTCGAATCAGTACACGCTGTTTGCGGGGATTACCTATAAAGGCGAAGATCAGCGGTTTACCCACTTCCGCAAAACCAACGGCTACGCTAACCATCCCTTAGACGGATTGTGGTTGCGATCGCCTTATCTCCACAACGGCTCAGTCCCGACCCTAAAGGATCTGCTCGATCCTTCCGAGCAACGCCCAGCTAAGTTTTACCGGGGCAATGATGTCTATGACCCAGACAAAATGGGGTTTGTGGCGAACGTCGCCGCAGCTAACGGCAGCAAATTTTTCGAATATGACACATCACTGCCGGGGAATGGCAAGGAAGGCCATCTCTATGGAACCACTCTACCTAAGTCAGATAAAACAGCTCTGATCGAGTATTTGAAGACCCTTTAAGGTTCGTATCGTCTATACCTATCTATTTTTCCCTACCTAAAATTGGAGCCAGTCAAGTGAGCACACAAAATCCCTATGCAAAATGGTTTGGCTACGTCGTTTGGCTGGGCATAGTCGCCAATATTCTATTTATTATTCCCACCTGTTTTTTCCCTGAGTGGCTGCTCTCTCTCCTCAGGATGACCATCCCTATCCCGATTATTTGGGTGCGAGCGGCAGGGTTGTTGCTCTTAGAAATTAGCATTCTGTATATTCCAGGAGCGCTGGATCCTTACCGATATCGAGCGACGGCATGGATGTCAGTGCTGGTCACTCGGGGCGGTGGAGCCTCATTTTTCCTAATTGCCGTTCTGTTTTTTGGTCAAGAACTAGGCTTTCTCTCCATTGCCATTGTGGATCTAATTTTTGGGGTCACAGAGGGCATTCTGCTCTATTTAGCGATGCAAGACAAAGCGGCTCTTGCAAACCAATCCTATCCTGAGTCGGTTTAGTCGGCCGACAAACGGGGCCAAATTGGGGCCTCAAATACCGAGTTCAAGCTGATTAGCAAGAGGGTCGAATGCCCGATCGTTGCTGACGTTATCAAGGAATGAAGACTATGGGTGCGCTAACCTCAAACCTCGGAAAAAAGATCGCCACTATCTTACTGATTCTGGGCCTGCTCGTGGGAACGGTGGTCTATATTGGCTGGTACAATCTCCTGCGCGAAGTGGACACCTATATCGAATCGCCAGCCGAACATTTTAAGTATGGATCGATTGGAACAGAAAATGACCAAGGCGTTCCCTACTGGATTTGGATGGTGCTCCCTCGCCTCTTTCCGGAATATTTACCCGGCCCCAATGGCTATACCTCCTTAGGCTTCACTTGGGAACCCGGTCAGGAAACCCCGGTGGGCGTCTCTAAAAAGACGATTGGTTTTCCTCGCCAAGGCATTACCTGTGCCGTCTGCCATTCAGCAACCTATCGCAAAGCGCCTGAGGACAATCCCATCATTGTGCCAGCTGGTCCCTCGGTAAAATTTAATTCCTTGGGGTATGTGCGTTTTCTGCAGGCTTGTGCCCAAGATCCCAGATTTACAGCAGATTACATTTTGCCTGAGATTGAATACAATCATTCCTTATCGGCTTTTGAGAAGCTACTCTACCGATTTCTGATTATTCCCACGACCCGCAAGGAAATGCGGGAGCAGGGCGAATCCTTTGACTGGACCAATTCTCGACCCAATTGGGGACCGGGTCGCATCGATCCCTTTAACCCCGTGAAATTCAATATGCTGGACATTTCCATAGATGACACCATCGGCAACTCCGATATGATGTCTCTTTGGAATCAGAAGCAGCATCAAGGGTTTGCCCTGCACTGGGATGGTTTGGAAACCTCTCTCACAGAAACGGTGAATACCGGTGCCCTGGGAGATGGAGCGACTCGTAAATCCATCAATATTGAAGGGCTACAACGGGTCGAAAAATATATCACGGAGCTTGATCCACCTAAATTCCCCTTTGCCATCGATCAAGCTGCTGCTGACAAGGGTGAAAAGGTATTTGACCAGCACTGCGCCACTTGCCATGCCTTTGGCGGTGAGCGCACGGGCACCGTTATCCCCCAGCAAGAAGTCGGCACCGATCGCCACCGACTGGACATGTGGACCCAAGAAGCAGCGGATAAATACAACGCCTTTGCAGAAGGATACGACTACGACTTTGATCAGTTACGAAAAACCGATGGCTATCTCTCCGTCAGTCTAGATGGGTTGTGGTTACGAGCCCCCTATCTGCACAATGGGTCAGTACCTAGCTTGCAAGATTTATTCAAAACTCCAGATGCTCGGACGCCAGTGTTTTACCGAGGCTACGATGTCTATGACCCCGACGCCGTCGGCTTTATCTCGCAAGGTGCGGCGGCTGAGAGGGTTGGATTTGAATACGACACATCCGTAGTGGCAAATAGTAATCAGGGGCATGTATACGGCACCAATTTACCTGACAAGGATAAGGCGACATTGATTGAATATCTAAAAACGCTGTAAATGCATACAACGATCCAGGAATGTTTCAACTTTGAGCTAATGGTGTAGGCCCTGCACCATGATTTGTGATTTGGCTGCGGGAAACCTGAGTTCGACAGAAAAAATGCCTAACAAGGAGGGCTAAGATCTAAGCTCAAAGTATTACCATTCAAGCAATCTCCACGATAACCTCACCCTTGGTCATCCTGAACGCTACATGCTACGGAACACTGTTGTGAAAAGGGGTTGAGCAATTCACCCTACAATATCCGAAAGAACCAGTAATACCCAAGGAATGTAATCCCAAGGATTGGGTGGAGCCAATACATCAAGACTTTCTCAGAGCTGAGGCCGTCCTTTAGTGCTCAGGTGCTGAATCTGATTCGCTAGCTTCAGTATTTGCGTCAGCGTCTGCCGCCTCAGCTACGGCTGCCTCGGGATTTACGTCAGCATCTGCTGCTTCAGCCACGGCTACCTCGGGATTTGCGTCAGTGTCTGCTGCTTCAGTTGCCGCATCTATTGCTTCAGCTCTAGCTTCTGTCCCTTCCGCTTCTGCGGTTACTTCTTCAGCTACCTCAACAGGTTCAGGCTCCTCCACTTTGGCAGATGGCTTGGGACCCCGCATCAAGGCTAGAGGAACAGCGGGCTTTTTCTTTTCTCTGTCTCTGTTATTTCGACCTTTTCCACGTCCACCTTTACGGCCCTTCTGATTGCGGTTTTTGTCGTCGTCTGATTGGCCTTCCGCCTGGGCGCGTTTTTGTAATTCAGACTTCTTGATCGGTCGCTCAACCATTGTTCAACTAGGATAGGTGTAACTTGCAGATCCTACCTCGAAAGCTGACGTTCCTGGTAAGGGATATCTCCATATTGCTCAGGACAGCGCTATGCGAACGGCAGAATAGCCATGTTAGATTCAGAATATGTCCTCTGAGCAGCAGTATGGCGGCACCGCAACTTTCCAATCCAACCGATAGCCTACCGACCTCTGTTCCGCAGCCCATCGTTTTTTTTGATGGGGAATGTGTGATGTGTAACGGCTTTGTTGATATCCTGCTGACCATCGATCCAGAAGGAGCCATTCTGATTGCCCCGTTACAGGGCCAAACGGCTAAACAGTTTCTCCCACCGTTACCGACGGATCGAGAAGCCTGGTCGATTTACTATCAAGACGAACGTGATCTATACGATCGATCCGATGCGTTTCTCCAAGTTTGTAAACGATTGGGGGGAGTGTGGTCCGTCTTCACGGTAATTGCTTTGATTCCACGTCCGATCCGCGATCGCATCTATCGCTTGATTGCCCGCAATCGCTACCGACTGTTTGGACGACGATCCTCTTGCCGAATGCCCAGTGAAACAGAGCAAGAGCGGTTTCTTCCCTAAACCCTACTTATCCTCAAACCATGATTAGGTGCAAACGCCGCACGACCTTGCCCCATATCCAAGACCCTTGGTGCAAGATCTCAGGCCATCTGGTCCACAACCCAGTTTTTTAAGTCAGAAAATATTGCAGTTTTACAGCCTTGTCGGTTGGTGTCCTACAAGGCTATAAAACTACGCTCTTAACCTCTAACCTAAGCTAAATCAAAGCGATCGAGGTTCATCACTTTATCCCATGCCGCCACAAAGTCCTGGACAAATTTCTGCTGTGAGTCCGCACATCCATAGACTTCTGACAGGGCTCGGAGTTGGGAGTTTGAACCGAAGATCAGGTCCACCCGAGTTCCTGTCCACTTCAGTTCACCTGTCTTGCGATCGCGCCCTTCAAACACATCTTGTGCCTCAGATGTAGCCTTCCAGGTTGTGCTCATATCAAGCAGGTTGACGAAGAAGTCGTTGGTTAGACTTCCAGGTCGCTGAGTAAACACACCCTGTTGGGCCTGACCAGTATTGACACCCAAAACCCGTAGACCACCCACGAGCACCGTCATCTCAGGGGCCGTCAAGGACAATAACTGGGCCCGATCCACCAACAGCTCTTCTGCAGAGACAGAATATTTGCCTTTAAGATAGTTCCGGAAGCCATCTGCTTTTGGCTCCAAAACCACAAAAGAAGTTACATCCGTTTGTGCCTGAAAAGCATCCGTCCGTCCTGGCTTAAAAGGAACCTGAACATCGTACCAACCGGCACTTTTGGCTGCCTGTTCAACTCCCGCGCAGCCACCCAGAACGATCATGTCTGCAAGGGACACTCGCTTGCCACCCATTTGTGAGTTATTGAAAGTGGTTTGGATGGCCTCCAAGGTCTGCAACACCGTTGCCAATTGGGCCGGTTGATTGACTTCCCAATCTTTCTGGGGAGCTAGACGAATCCGAGCCCCATTGGCCCCACCCCGCTTATCCGAATCACGGTAAGTGGAAGCTGAAGCCCAAGCTGTGGACACGAGTTGAGAGACGGTAAGATTCGTCGCTAGGATCTGGCTCTTCAGGGTCGCGATATCCTGCTCATTGATCAGCTCATGATCAACTGCAGGCACAGGATCTTGCCAGATTAATTCTTCTTCAGGTACCTCTGGCCCTAGATAGCGTGACCGTGGTCCCATATCCCGGTGGGTCAATTTAAACCAAGCTCTGGCGAACGCATCCGCAAACTGGTCTGGGTTGGTCAGGAAGCGTCTGGAAATCGGTCCATACATCGGATCCATTCGCATCGCCATATCGGCTGTCGTCATAATCGGGGCATGCCGTTTAGATGGATCGTGGGCATCGGGGACTGTATTGGCTCCCGCGCCCCCCTGGGGAACCCACTGATTGGCGCCAGCAGGGCTTTTGGTCAATTCCCACTCATAACCAAATAGATTTTCGAAATAATTGTTGTCCCATTGCACTGGATTGGTGGTCCAGGCCCCTTCAATACCGCTGGTAATCGTATGCACCCCTTTGCCAGTGCCGAAGCTATTCTTCCACCCCAAGCATTGCTCTTCAATGCTAGCTCCCTCGGGCTCAGGACCGACATGGGCATCATCACCAGCCCCGTGGCATTTACCGAAGGTATGACCACCCGCAGTCAGCGCGACAGTCTCCTCATCGTTCATCGCCATTCGGCCAAAGGTTTCGCGAATGTCTCGGCCTGACGCAACTGGGTCAGGATGACCGTTAGGGCCTTCTGGATTCACATAAATCAGGCCCATTTGCACGGCACCCAGGGGATTTTCCAGTTCACGATCACCGGTATAGCGCTTGTCACCGAGCCATTCGGTTTCATCACCCCAGTAAATATCGTCTTCTGGCTCCCAAATATCTTCACGTCCTCCGGCAAACCCGAAGGTTTTAAATCCCATGGACTCCAGGGCACAATTACCTGCAAGGATCATCAGGTCAGCCCAAGAAATTTTGGCGCCATACTTTTGCTTGATGGGCCACAACAGCATCCGTGCTTTGTCCAGGTTGGCATTATCTGGCCAACTGTTGATCGGGGCAAATCGTTGGTTGCCTGTTCCGGCTCCCCCGCGACCATCGCCGATTCGGTAGGTCCCCGCACTATGCCAAGCCATGCGGATAAAGAGGGGGCCATAGTGACCATAGTCGGCAGGCCACCAGTCCTGAGAGGTTTTCATCAAGTCGAAAATATCTTGCTTGACAGCCGCTAGGTCAAGGCTTTTGAACGCTTCAGCATAGTTGAATGTCTTACCCATCGGATCTGATTTGGGGGAATGTTGCCTCAGGATTTGGAGGTTTAACTGATTGGGCCACCAATCTCGGTTAGCTGTGCCACTCCCAGCGGTAAATTTCAGCGCTCCGCCTGAAAATGGGCATCCGGTTGCACTACTCATAGTCTCTCCTCTCGTCTGTTGTGATGTAAATTTTTACTCAAACGGTAAGTCTTGCAAACCAATAGAATGGTCCATGGGTGATGTTGTCTCATCAATAGCGGGGGATCCTCCCAGAGATTGACTGACCACAGATTTGAGGTTTGAAGGCAGCATCCGCACACGTTCAATAACAGCCACACTGACCTCTCTATTCGTTTGCAACTTGTTGAGCTGATGTAAATTAATCTCCTAACTTATATCAGAATAATTCTTATTTAAGAATAATAAAATAAGAAGAATTACCTAATTATGTAAATGATTTCAATATGGAAGTCTTTATGAATAAGATCGCTAACCTGCATTATTCATGACAGTTGTGGGAGTGACTCGAACACCTCTCCACAGATTCAGCCCAGCATTGATTTGAACTACAGGCTGTTTTGAGGAATGTCCTTGCCATCAGCGTTTGAAGCCCTCGTGAATCATCCAGGCTAAGTTTTCTATGAAGGGATGAATTAAGAGACAGGATGAGGCAGCATTGTGAACGCTAGCGTGAAGCGCCGGGTCTAAGCACTGCTGCTTAAACCTCTATTCAGAGCCTGATGTTGCCATAAGAACCAGCAAGCGCTTTAGCCGCCTGAGCGAGCCCCTTTAGATTTTGCCTTTAATTCAGCCGGATGAGTGGGGGGAATCCCCTCAACGCTAATCAAAGTTTCCAACACCGACTTGACAACCGGAGCTGCAACCGTCGAGCCGTAAGCATTGCCCCCTTGCGGTTCATCCACTACGGCCAACACCACATATTTTGGCGACTCTAAGGGAAACGAGGCGACGAAGCTAGTAATCCGGGCATTGGTATAGGTCCCTCGGTTCGCTTTTTGAGCTGTCCCGGTTTTACCGCCTAAACGGTAGCCTGGAATTCTTGCTGATTTACCGGTCCCGTTTTGAACCACACTCCCCATCATGGTTTGCACCTGAGCGGCGGTATCTTCCGAAAAGATCTGGCGGGGTTGAATCAAATTTAAACCCTTAGTTTTCTTTCCTAAAGGGTTATATAAACCATCCACCACGTGTGGGGTCACTAGCTTCCCTCCATTTGCGATCGCAGCATGTAACTGCGCCATTTGCAGCGGTGTGACGGAAAATCCCTGACCAAAGGCCGCTGTCGCTGCTTCAATGGGATAGTCTAAAAACTGCTGTTTATTTTTAAATTGGCCCGGCGTCTCAAAGGGCAGATCGGTTCCGGTCATCTGGCCGATGCCAATCTTCTTCAGGAAATTGTAGTAGGCCAGTCGCTCCATGCGCTGCATAATATGGACCATGCCGACATTGCTGGAATACTCCAGAATGCCCGTGACGGAGAGGTTCCCATGGCCGGAGTTATCGGCATTGTTAATGGGCCATCCGCCAACGGTAATTTGGCCTCCGTCGTGAAAGACACTATCGGCTTTGATGGCGTTGGATTCGAGTGCGATCGCAACATTGATGGGTTTAAAGGTGGAACCGGGCTCATACAGATCAGATACGGCCCAATTTTTAAATAGTGCTTGATTCGCCTCAAAATAACGTTGTGGATTAAAGGAGGGTTCCGACGCCAGAGCCTTGAGAGAGCCATCCTCAACATCCATAACAATCACAGTCCCCCGTTTCGCTCGGAACTTCGCCATGGCTTTATGCAGTGCCTGCCGGGCGGAACGCTGGAGTCGGGTGTCCAGGGTTAACCTTAAGGTTAAGTCATTGGCATTGAGCGGTTCTAGGGGAAATTGATCGGGTAACCAGTCTCCCTGCCCATCTCGGGTTGCCAATAGGGGCGGAGGGGCTCCTCTCAACAGGGTTTGTTGACTGTATTCGATACCCGATTGTCCCTTGTTCTCAACATTGACATAACCCACTAACCCTGCCGTCAGTTCTGATTGTGGATAAATTCGCTGCCATTCTTGAGTAATTTCCAGCCCATCGATCGGACGATCGTTGATCCGCAGCTTTTTGATCTGTTCCGCTTTTTTTTCCGAGATCCGATAGCCAATAGGGATACCGCTTTCCCCAGATTGCAGAAGTTTAATCAGATCGGCCTCAGTTTGGTCGACGACGGGGGCCAAGGCTTGAGCAATCTGATGATCAGAATTTTGATCTGATTTGAATTGTATGGGATGGGCATATAACCGAAAGACCGGCTCATCCTTCGCTAAAAGGTTGCCCTGACTATCCACAATCGGATAGCGATACATGCGTTCTGGAAGCGTTTCTAATTGCTGATTCCGGGCTTTTTTCTGGAAATAAGGGGCCGCACCCACCTGCAAATAGATTAAACGGGCCGATAATCCAAGAATGCCACCCAACAGCAATAACCACACCAGAAACAAGCGGAGTCTCTGGTTCTGCACCCGATGGGGCTGTTTCTGTTGGATCCGGGCTTTGATCGTTGCCCGACGGTCTTGTAAGGGGGGAGAGGGAGTGGGCATAAACTTGCAAAGCAGTTGAACTTAGTAGCCAATCGGAGCAACATCAATATGGGTAATTTCGGCACGCTGGGGCGGGGTAGGCTGGGGTGGACGAGCGGGGGCTGGCTTTAAAAACACTGTGGTTTTGGAACTTTTAGGGACAAAACCCGCGGGGTTGCGCTCTAAATTTTCTGAAATTTGGTGTTTACGTTCTTCGTTGCGAGTCACCCAGGTCCGCTGATCGCGCTGCAGCTGCTCTAATTGCGTATACTGGTCTCCCCAGGATTGCTGCGTATTGACGCGCCAAGCATAGAGGGGCAGAATTCCTAAAACGGAAACCATCAGAATAGGCGTTGATAGTTTGCGACAGGCCATCAGGAAGATTAGCCAGTTGGGAAATTGTGGCGAGCGGGTATCGATCAGCTCTAGCGGTCGCTCTCGATCCGGCAGCTTCCGAGCCGTTCTCCTAATCTGCGATCGGGCTGCAGCCTTTTTCGGTCGAACGGGGACAACTTTGGATCGGCTAGCAACGGCCATACTTAACTCCTCAAACCCAGAAAAATCGCTGGTAGTGGGTGTGGAAACTGCGATATGTAGCAAATTTCAGTGGTTGCCACATGCATTATAAATGCATAAATTCACAAAAGTTTCCAGAATACTTATCTTTTGTTCATAGTTTGGCGAAATAATGACATCCACACGGTGCAGCTTTCAGAAATTATTCTTTCCCTAAGATTTATGATTCTCCCCACGCATTCGCTGTCCATGTGACCCGTTTGGGTCATGACTGCTTTGATGGATCGACTCGTTCGGCAATTCGTAATTTAGCCGAGCGAGATCGACTATTTTCGGCTTTCTCTGGGTCCGATGCGACAATGGGCTTTTTAGTCATCACCTGTAGGAGCGGATTTTGGCGAAAGTAAACTTTAACCATTCGATCTTCCAGGCTATGGAAACTAATAATGCCGATTCTTCCGCCCGGTTTGAGCCAGGCGGGAGCAGCATCTATAAATTGTTCTAAGGCCTGCAATTCTTGATTGACGGCAATGCGCAGGGCTTGAAATACGCGAGTGGCAGGGTGAATACGACGGCGGTGACGCCCCTTCGGAGGAGGGAAGGACGATGCCACGATTTGAGCGAGGGCTGTTGTCGTTGTAATGGGCCGCTTAGAGACGATTTTGCGGGCAATTCGACGAGAAAAACGCTCCTCTCCATAATGGTAGAAGATATCCGCTAAGTCTCGTTCTGAATAAGTATTGATGATATCCGCAGCGGTTAAGGCCTGCCCTTGATCCATACGCATATCTAAATCGGCTTCATGGCGGAAACTAAAGCCGCGTTCGGGTCGGTCCAATTGGGCTGAACTAACGCCTAAATCAGCAATGATGCCATCAAAGCGGAGGGCTCCAGGTTGATAGGTGGAAAAATTTCCCTGCCAATACTGGATGCGATCGCAATAGGCTGCCAAACGCGCCTGAGCGGCCTGTAAGGCCGAGATATCTTGATCCAGGGCCACCACCTTAGTCTGGGCAAACTGTTCTAAAATCAGCGCACTATGGCCGCCACCTCCAACCGTGGCATCCAAATAGAAGCCTTGCTCTTTCAAACACAGCCCCTCTAGCAGTTCCTGGCTAAGAACTGGAACATGATAAACCTCCGGCTGTGCCATCTTTGTTACTCCAGATCGGGGGGGCGATGGGCTATTTCGCTTCCATCCAATTCACCCCTGTATGCACATCAGCGACGAGGGGGATGCTGAGGGGAATCGCCATTTCCATGGTGGATTTGATTTGCGATCGCACTTCTTCCACTTCCTTGGGTGGCACTTCTAGAACCAATTCATCATGCACTTGCATTAGTAGTCTACTCTCATAGGGTTCCAACGCTGCTTGTAGTTGCACCATGGCAATCTTGATCAAATCTGCACTAGAGCCCTGGATCGGTGCATTGGCAGCCGCGCGCAGCAAGCCCCGATCATAACTACTCATCTTCAGTTCACTCATGTCTACATCGGCCAGATCTTCAACGGCCTGGCCACGATACTTTTTCAGACTGCGGCTATCGAACTCAAAATAGCGGCGCCGCCCTAAAATTGTTTCCACATAGCCTTGGCAAATGGCCTCCCGCTCCATGCGTTGCAAGTAAGCAAACACTTCGGGGTAGCGATCGTAGAAGCGTTGGATAAAGTCTTTGGCTTCGCTATATTTGACTCCAGCTTCCCGAGCAAATCGATGGGGCCCCATGCCATAAATCACCCCAAAGTTAATAATCTTGGCCAGTCGTCGCTCTTCTGCTGAAATATCTTCCTTTTCTAACAGCAGATTAGCCGTTAACGTGTGGACATCGCGGCCATTACGATAGGCTTCCAACAGACGCGGCTCCTGGCTCAAATGGGCTAAGATGCGCAGCTCAATTTGGGAGTAATCGGCTGCCACTAGCAACCAGTCTGATTTCGGTACAAAAGCGGCTCGAATCTGACGACTAAAGTCCGTGCGAATCGGAATATTCTGCAAGTTGGGATTAGAGGAAGAGAGCCGACCTGTCGCCGTGACCGTTTGGTTAAAGTCTGTATGGACTCGCTGGGTATCTTCCCGCACTAGATTGGGCAAAGCGTCCACGTAAGTCGACTTCAGTTTTGCCAAGGTCCGGTACTCTAAGAGCACATCGATAATCGGATGGTCCCCCTGTAATTTTTCCAAGGTGGCTGCATCGGTGGAATAGCCCAGCTTGGTCTTACGAGATTTTTTGACATCTAGTTCTAAGCGGCCAAATAAGATTTCACTCAGTTGTTTCGGTGATCCCAGATTAAAGATTTCGCCAGCTAGCTCGTAGGCTCCCGCTTCTAATCGCTTGAGATCGGTATCCAACTGCGTGGATAGGGTTTGCAAATACCCTTGGTCAATCCGTACCCCTGTGGTTTCCATGTCTGCTAACACGGCTTCTAACGGCAGTTCAACTTCCAGCAAGAGGGCGAGGAGGGCAGGCGCTTGAGACAGCTCTGTTTTCAGCTTGTCATGGAGCTGTTGGGTCGTGAACACATCGAGCCCACAATATTCTGCCACCTGAGTCACGGGTAAATCGGCAATGGTTTGTCCCTTTTGCACCAGATCCTTAAAGCTTTTGGCCGTGACTTGGAGGTAATGGCGAGAGAGATCGGTGAGATTATGGCTCTGTTCTGGATTGAGAACATAGCTGGCCAGCATCGTGTCAAACACAACCCCCCGGAGTTGAATGCCTTGAAACTGGAAGACAAGCCGATCAAATTTGGCGTTTTGCAGCACCTTGGGGTGGTCATCGCTTTCTAAGATGGGGCGTAAGCCATCTAGGGCTGTGGCTAAATCCAGGTTCGCTCCCTCTTTGTGCCCCAGCGGAATATAGGCAATCGCTTGCTCATCGTTTTGCCAGCAGCAGCCAATCCCGACAAGATGGGCATCTCGCGGCGACAGACTGTCCGTTTCGGTGTCCCAGGCAACGGGATGGTCAGGATCGGTATGGGTGCGCAAGCGCTTCACTAAATCTGCCAGCTTGGCAGGCGTATCGATAATTTCTGGGGTTAGGCTAGGGGGCGGAGTCGCTTGTGCGGCTTCCGTATCTTCGGCACTGAAAAACCAGGTGTCGCTATCTTCCGCTTCAGAAGTGTTGGATGGGCTGGCAGAGGCGGAGGCGGGGGCTGAAATCGCTGCTCCCCCAAACTGCTTTTGCAGTTGGTTGATCTGACGGAGAAAGGACTGAAATTCTAGCTTTTCTAGAACGGGCGCAACCTTTTCAGCCGTAAAGCCTTTCAGGGCAAAATCCTGGACGGCCACTTTTAACGGCAAATCTAATACAATGCGGGCCATAAACTGGGAATGATAGGCTGCCTCTTTACCCGTGATCAGTTTTTTCTGGACCGCCCCTTTGATTTGATCAATAGAGTCATAGATCTGGTCTAGGGTGCCAAACTCCGCTAGCAGCTTTACGGCTGTTTTGTCGCCAATGCCTTTGACACCGGGAATATTGTCAGAGGAATCCCCACAGAGGGCTTTGTAATCAACGATTTGCTCAACGGTGACCCCCATTTTGTCTTGCACTTCTTCAGGGCCAAAGGAGCGGGGTGGGGCACCACTACGAGAGGCAGAACTATAAATACTGCTCATATAGAGGATGCGGACGCGATCCTCCGGTTGGGCCAGTTGAAATAGATCGCGATCGCCACTCAGGATCTTGACCTGAAATCCCTGCTCACTGGCTTGATATGCTAAGGTCCCCAACACATCATCGGCTTCATATCCGGGTTCAACGACAATGGGCAAATCCATGGCCGTTAATAGCTCTTGCAAATTCTCCAGATCGGGGATGAAATCTTCCGGAGTTTCGGCCCGATTCGCTTTGTAGGTTTCATCGGCTTTATGCCGAAAGGTTGGCCCCCCTAGGTCAAAGGCTATCGCTAAGTAATGAGGTTGCTCTGTCTTCAGTAAATCCAACAAATTCTTGAGAAACCCATAACAGACACTGGTGGGTATCCCAGTAGAGGTGCGCAATCCGCCCTCTCGACCTTTGGCAAAGGCATAGTAAGCCCGAAAGGCCAGGGAATGGCCATCCACTAAAACTAAGGTGGGTTTAGCGTCAGGACTGGCAGCAGACGGCGCTGCTGAAGGGGTTTGTGAGGTGGAAGTGGGAGTCATGCCCCTATTGTACGGATTTACAAGGCATTATCCGTGGGACACCGATCATTTTCATGATGGTGATTCACAGACCCTAAAGCGTCGCAGATCAACTCTCCTCTGAGGTGCCGCTAGCAGCGATTCCACTTATTTAAGCAATGGGCTTGTTGGGTGTGAGCTGTAAATATAGTCCTGGCACCACAAGTAAGGCAATCAAAGTGGCGGCGATTAAGCCAAAGATAATGGCCATACAGAGCGGAAACCATTCGGCCTCACTGAAGGCCAAGGGGATTAACCCAATCACGGTTGTAATGGAAGTGGTCAAAATGGGGCGCAGACGATCGCTTGCTCCCAAGGCGGCAGCTTGACGAACGCTTTGGCCCTGTTTGCGTCGCTCATTCATGGTTTCCACCATCACGATCGCATCATTGACTACAATCCCTGTTAGCGAAATCACACCAATGGCGGCCGGAAACGAAAAGGGCAAATTTAGCATGTAAAAACCAATAAAGGTTCCGGTTAAGGCAAAGGGAATGGTGAGGATAATGATCAGGGGCTGGGTATACGACCCAAATTGCAGAACTAAAACGGCAAAGACTAAGAAGACGGCAACCACTAACATCTGACCAGCCGAACCAAAGGTTTCTCCACTCGTTTCAGCATCACCCCCAAAACTATAGGTATAGCCCTGGGGCCAAGTATTTTGCATCTTCTGGAGTTGAGGGGTGAGCTTAGCTAAAATATCCGCATCGTACACCCCAATGCCTGGGATGTTTTTGGCCAAAACGGTTACCGTACGTTGACTTTTCTTGTGGGTGATTGAAAGCGGGACTGCCCCAGGTGCAGGTTCTAAAACGGCTTCAGCCGGAATGGTGGTTCCGTTGGACGTCACAAACCGAATCGTTTGAAATTCATCTTGGCGGGAAGGGCCACCGACTTCGCCCTGGCGAGAGGGCCAGAGCGTACTGAGATGGATTTCTAAATCTTCTTCGCCACTGCCAATGGGAAAGTCGCCAATATCGTTGTCAATCATCAAATAGCGACCTTGAGCTGCCAATTCATCTTGGCTGAGACCATAAAAATCGAGGGCTTCTCGTTTTGGAATCAGCTTGTAGTCCTCTCGCAAATTACCCAAGTCATCCCGGACATCCATAGTGCCGGGAATCTCGCGCAGGACCTGTTGGACCTGCACCGATATTTCCCGCAAGACCTGCATATCTTCGCCACTAATCGCCACTTGAATCGGATCTTCACCGCCCCCTGCCCGCTCATACTGTACGGCCAGGGTAGCGCCTGGATAGTTGCGGAGAATTTCAGTTTGGAGTTGAGATCGCAACTCCTGCGCATATTCAAAGGACGGACGTTGCCGTTGCTCAGACTCGACAAAGATAACGGAGAAGCCGACAAAATAGTCAGCATTGCCAGGCTTCAGTTCCCCCGAAGAGACTAAACTGCTCCGTTTTCCCACCAATTTGACCACACTCTTGAAGACAGGTTGCCCATCGTCATCGCGATAGGCCAACAGCAGATCCCCCATTTGATCGGCCACGGCTTGGGACCGCTCTAAGGTTGTACTGGGGGCTAGCTCTACATTGATACTGAGTTTGGTGCCATCACTTTGAGGGAACAGGTTCGATGGCAACGCGGTAAACAGGACACAGGCAAAGACGAATAGGCCAACTGCTCCCAGGGACCAGAACCGAGCCACCGTTTTGTTGGGAACGGTCATTTTTAAGCTCCAGTCTGAAAAGCGAGCAGAAGCCACTTCGGTGACGCGATCAATAAACGTTTTATTGGCTCCCCCTTTGACATTCCCCAGCAGGAACTTGGACAGGGGAATAATGACCAGCAGGGAGAGAAAATAGCTGATCACCAAACAAGTGATAGCGCTAATGGGAATCAAGCGAATAAACTTGCCCATGGTGCCCGAGATGGCCATCAGCGGGGCTAACGCCAAGATGGTGGTGAGCTGTCCAGCAAAGGCAGGTCCCGCGTAAGCTTTAACAGTCCGCAAGGCAGATTCTGCAAATCCTAACCCTTCCACAAAAATGCCGTCGTGCATCCCTTCCAACATCAAGATAAAGACATCCACCAGCAGCCCCAGGGCTAGAATCATGCCAATCAAGACCATGGAGTTGAGGGTTTGCCCCCCCAACCAAAGGAAGAAAATCGCCGCAATAAAGGTGAGGGGAATGGCTAATCCAGCAATCAGGGCTTCGCGCCAGGTCAAGGCCACTAGCAGAATAATAAAGACGAAAAAAGACGCCTGACCGACGTTACTCAGCAGATTAGCAAGTTCATCATTGATGGTGATGGCATCGTTGTTCAGAATCCGATACTCCATCCCCTCAGGCCAAATTTTCGGATTCTGGCTAGCCTCTTCTAAGGTTTGGAGGGCGTCGGTAATCACCTGAATGGTGTCACTGCCAGCCACCTTGATGATGTCTAAGGTGATCGTGGATTGAAAAGGCTGATTTTCCCAACTCAGGAATGCTCGGTTGGTTTCCCGTTCTAAATCTCGCCGGACATCCGCCACTTCTTCCAAGCGGACAATCCGATTGTCTGTGAGTCGAGCCACAGGGAGGGATTTGAGATCATTGATACTGCGAAATCGACCAAACAGTCGGACCTGAGCCCCAATCGCATCATCACGAACGCGGTCCCAAGAGGCATCTTGGTTGCCGCCTTGAATGGCGTTTCTGACTTGGGTGGAGGAAATCCCCAGGCTGGTGAGACGACTGGGAATCATCTGGACATGGATGACTTCATCCCGATTGCCGGATAGATTGACTTCGCGCAGATTTTTAACCGATTCCAGAATATCTTTGAGATCTTCAGCGGTTTGACTGAGGGTGGCGGCATCTAAGTTGAGCCCAAACAAACCCACGGTCAAGATGGGGGCATCCTGCTGGGAGACCTGAACAAAATCAGGCTTTTCACGCCCTTCCGATTCTGCAGGCAGTTCTGGTTCGGCATCGTCAACCTTCCCCCGCAACTCCTGAATGGATGCCGCGACAGGCGCTTCCGCTCGAAACTCCACATCAATAATCGAATAGGAATTGAAGGTTGCGCTTCTCACATCCTTCAACCCTTGGAGGGATTTAATTTCCTTCTCCAACTTGTCCGTCACCCGGTTTTCAATCGTTTCGGCATCGGTGCCGGGCCAGGCCGTGGTGATATTGGCGCGAGCGATTTTGATGTCCGGGTCAGATTCTTTGACCATGGAGACGTACCCCATCAGTCCACCCATCACCAATAGAAAGCACAGCAGAATTCCAAAGACTTGACGAGTAAAGAAAAACTGAGCCAGAGGCGAAGCCTCCTCTAGCTCGGAATCTCCATGCACTGGTTCATCCAGGACTTCCAGGGTAGTGGGTCGATCCTCTGTTTGCATGGGGGCTATCCTTGCACTGTCTCGTTATCATTCCATTTGCCAACGTCAACAGACTTAGGTTTGATCCTCGCCATCGACAACATCCACGGGAGAATTATTCACTAGTCGATTACTGCCTTCGGTGACGACTAATTCACCGGGTTTTAGTCCCCGAGCAATCGAAATTCGATCCAATCCTTCAATATCTAGAACAACGGGACGCTGCTCCACCCGGCCTGTCTTTTCATTGACGACAAACACATAGGATTTGCGATCGCGCGTAATCACCGATCCAAACGGCAAGGTAATCGCCTCACTTCTAGATTGAGCGGCAATCCAGGTTTGCACCCGTGCTCCTAGGCGAAGGTTCTCGCGTCCTTCCGTAATTCGAACCCGTACCTGTACCGCTCTGCCTCCGGGGGTAACGGCGGGGGTAACAGAAAAAACCTTACCTCGGGCTTTGGCAACACTGACTAAATTGCTTTGATTCAGTCCCTGGACAAAGGCTTGGCTAATATCATCATCCAAGGCAATATAGGCGGGTTGATTGGGGCGCAACAGACTCCCCTCGGAAGCCGGAATTTCAAAGGCAACTTCAAAACTACTGGGGTCCACCACCACGATGGGCACAGACTCAATGGCGGCTTGATAACTGGTGGCGGACTGGACCCGGGAGGGACTCCAATATTCCCCTTCCCGAATATTCAAATAGGCAACAATCCCATTAATCGGAGACACGAGCTGCGTATCTTCTCTAGCAATCACAGTATTTAGTAATCGCGCTTGGTTAGAGACCACCCCTGCCTTGGAAACAGCAATTTGATCTTGGGCAGATTTGACGTTCTCTTGGGCCACCTTGACCCCAACTTGGGCTTGAATCACGCGGTTATTGTAGGTATCTCGTTCAGTGGCTGGAATTACCCCTTGCTTGTATAAGGTTTGCCGCCGCTTGGCTTCCGTCTTTGCCAATTCCAAGTCAGCCTTGGCCTGGCGCAAATTGGCTTGGGTTTGACGCAAGCTAGCAATCGCTTGCTCTTCGGTCCGCTTAGCGACTTCTCGGTCGGCAGCAGCCGCTCGTATATCAGACTGATATTTGCGGTCATCTATGGTAGCTAGCAATTGGCCTTTGCCTACTCTGTCGCCTTCTCGGAGAAAGCGGCCATTAATTTTGACAAGCTGGGTAACTTCCCCGCTCGATTCAAAAATCAGCTGTTTATAGCGTTCCGCTCTCACATCCCCATCGGGACTTGTAACCCAACGGCGAATCGGGGCTAACTGAGCCCGCACTGCTCTCACAGGTAATTTAGCTTCAGAAGCAGTTTCAGATTCGGTTATTGCAGGCGATTGACTGGTGTTGTAGAGACGCCACCCAAACAGTCCCGCAATCACCAGCATCACGAGAATAGCAATGGGCCAGGGTGACTTTTTACCAAATACTGAAGGTCGCGAATGTTTCGGGTGTCGGTCTCCAGGGACCTGAATATCCAGTTCTAGCTGAGAGGGGGTATCAGTGTTAGCCAGATCTCCTGCCTCTCTTGGCGAACGTTCATCCGTCTTCATGTGTCACATCTCATGTTGATAGGATTGTGCCGCTGGTTTCACTCAAAAAGCTACTGTGATCAAGCCGATAGCTATTACTTTACGAGAACTATGAAGCATTGCAGTAGAGATCGACACAAAGATTATGCAATAAATCTGGACGATGGCATTCGACTAGGGTGGATCAACTTTCTGCGATAAATATCCACCTACCAAAATAGCGATAAATATGGTGGGGTAGAGCTGGCCGATAATTGCTTCAGTATCTGTGAGCACAATTGCTAAGGGACTAATAGGGACAATATCGCCAAATCCTAAGGTTGTTAATGTCGTAAAGCTAAAGTGAATGGGGATTAAAAAAGAGTCTGTCTGAATCAAGGTCGCCGAAAATGCCTGGGGGTTTAGCGTTGCCACCATGCCATAAAACAACGCCCAGACAAAACCAATTAAGAAGTAAGCACAAATGCCACCTCTAATGGTGTCCATCGTTATGGTAGAGGCTGTAAAAATCTCCTGCATAATCAACAGGGCGGCTACCCCTAGATACACAATATAAATGGATTGAGCTAACAAAGGAAATGGCGAGGTAACCGTTGTTGCCCATCCCAGAGTGGGTCCTAATTGCAGACAGCAGGCCAAGATTGCAATCAAGAAATATGCCCAAAACAACTTTCTAGGGAGTGCGAAACTCCTCACGATGACAACCATTACGTATAGCAAGAGGAAAGCAGAAATGGCACTCCCTAGTCCTCCCTGTAGAAAAGGGGCGGCCAAGAAGTTTGCAATTAGCACACCCAAGAGCTGCTTATATTTGCGTTGTGATGAAGCTAGTACATACATTTGAGATCGGCGTTTACTGGGAGCGTATCTTGAGGTGGGTGGGAGGGCCAAGATTAAAGTCACCATCCTCCAACGGTTGGATACGCCCATTTACTAATACTGTAAACTTGCGCTATGCGCATTCCCTCATCAGAGGCTGGCTCCTCACAAGAACTTAAATTAAGTGCTCGACCTGAGCTTTTGCTCCAGACAAATCATGGAGTTGGGCTTTCAGAGCTGAATCGGTTATTTCTGGAGCAGGCGATAAACCTGGTGTAGCTCATGATTTGGGTGGTCGGAACATTGTCAACTTAACTGATATGGCATCCTACCCGAGACTATGCCACGCTTAGGGGATGAGCCTTTCCTACATAAGACGCCGCTTCCCTGCCGAGATCATCTCTGATTGCGTCTGGTTGTACCACGCCTTCACCCTCAGCTTCCGAGATATCCAGAAAATGATGTTGTATCGAGGCATTGAGGTCACCTCTGAAGCCATCCGTAAGTGGTGCCGTAAATTCGCTCCAGCTTATATCGCCCCAAACCTGCGGATAAGTGGCATCTCGATGAAGTGGTCATCAAGATCAAGGGGAAGAAATACTACTTGTGGCGAGCTGTCGACAGAGATGGCCATGTCATTGATATCTTGATGCAGAGTCATCGCAATGAAGCGGCTGCCGACAAGTTTTTTCGCAAACTACTCAAGCCTCAAGATAGTCCTCCAAGGGTGCTCATTACTGACAAGCTCAAAAGCTATGGTGCGGCCAAGAAAAAGATTCTGAAGGGCGTAGAGCATAAACAGCATAAAGGATTGAATAATCAAGCGGAGAACTCACATCGACCGATAAGGGTGAGGGAAAGGCGAATGGGACGCTTCAAATCTCCCGGCCATGCCCAACGTTTTCTGTCTGCTTTTGAACCGATAAGAGGACATTTCCACCCCTTTCAACATCAACAATCTGCACCTGAATTTAGAGACACGATGAGTCAGCGTTTTGAAAACTGGCGTAACATTGACGGGGCTGAGCGCTGCAGCATAAACCTCTATCTTGAGCCTATCGCTGAAAAACAGTGCCTAGTTTTTGTGATCGGTCGTTAAGTTGACAATGCCGTCAACAGTATTACAAATGTAAAGCGGTTGGTTGCGACTCACATAAGGCGAGGGTGAAAACGTGCAAACAAATCAAATAATGCGATTTTAGTAAGTTTTCAGGATTTTATTCGATTTTATTGACTAATTTTAAATGATCTATCTGGTTAGATATGCTACAGTTTCTTTTGGAAAGGTTTGCTCATCTTCTCCTATTACTAGCTTTGCAGGATGACAGTAAAGCAACCCAGTGTGGTGTTGGTTGTCTATCAGTGACGAAATCAATTGGAGCACCTCTGTATTGGCAATTTTTATAGATCCAAAATAACTTAGCTGTGCCGTTGAAGGGGTAAGTTCATCTAATGACTTAACCTCAAATATTTGAAAGTGAATAACGTTCCACCCACGTCTCTCGGGTTAGGGCTTATAGAGAGTGCATTGTAGTTTGAGCTATTGGTGCTCATGGAGGCCAAATTGCTCAATGACTGCTCCTGAGTATTGCGCTGGTATTGGGGCATTCATCCCGAAGGACTTTATCCGTAGTGCTGAAAGTTTTCAAATACTTTGTAGTTTGTTGAAGGTGCATAAATGGGTTCAGCAAATCTCGAATATAGGGTAAGAGCAGTATTCTCAAAGCAACTTCTGCTTAATGCGCCAATTTTCAAAGTAGGCGTTTAAGGACGATTCAATATGAATAATCGAGAATTGGAAACATTCTTCAAATCACCTTCTTCCAACACCTTTGATTCATCTCTAGCGGGTAGTTTTCAGGAACACAATCAAAATATTTTTGGGGAATCTCTGAGTTCTGAGCCACAAGGGATGCCCAGTCTTGAAGATTTGTTCCAGTCTATTGTGCAAGAGCGCAGCCAGGACGCCGAGGGAGGTGACGTTGAAGACGATGTGAATGGTAACCAAGGCTCGGCCACAGGATTTTTAGCGCCCACAAATTTTTCTGCAGACCAAGTGGTGGCTCATTTGCCTGGGATAGGAGCTGCCCTAAAATCGGGGAGTTGGCTTTTGGATCGAGGCACCCATGCTGTTGAGCAAGCGGTAGAAAGTGGTTCTCTGCTTGCGAAAGATCAGTTGGAGGCACTGTCTGATACGGTTCAAAGCACTATTAATGATGCTTGGGAGAACTGGAACGATCCCAATAACAGTCTGCATAGTACCCTGGATCGAAAACTTGAAGAGACGGTGGAGGATGCCCATGAGTTGGCAAACGATGTTGGTCGCAGTGAGTATTGGGCAAGGTTTAAACAACGCTATAACCAAGCAATAGACTCTGTGAGTGCCTTTACCGAAAAGGTGGCTGGGTCACTAGGATATGGGGCGACAACTTCGGATATTGCCAAGGAGGAAGCTGCTTTAGAAGCTGCGACTTCCAGATTGGCAGATAATCTGATGGATTTGACTGAAGATCCTGATTTTGAGACTACGATTAAAACAGCTTTTGGGGATCAGACAGATGTTGAGGAAGTAGAAGAACTCATCCAGGGGATTGCTGAGGGGGAGGTTGGTCCTGAGATTGAAGTGATTGATGGAGATAAGCTGGAGGGGTTAGGCGCTTTTGGTGACGGTCGGATCTTTATTTCTGATGAAACGCTAGCTGAGGGTGCAGATAATCCTGCAGTCCTTGATAGGGTGCTGCTGGAGGAGGTGGGGCATTATCTTGATCAGGAGTTGAATGATATAGATTCGCCTGGGGACGAGGGAGAGATTTTTGCTGGCCTAGCAAAGGGGAAAACTTTTGCTGCAGAAGAGTTGCAAGACCTTAAAAATGAAAATGATAGCTCTGAGCTAATTACTGATGGCAAGACAATAGTTGTAGAAAACTTTGGTGTGCCTGATTGGCTTGAAGATCCTGTGAAAAATGCTGGTTCTTATGTTGTAGATAAAGCTCAAGATGCTGGTTCTTATATTGTAGGTAAAGCCAAAGATGCTGGTTCTTATGTTGTAGATAAAGCTCAAGATGCTGGTTCTTATATTGTAGATAAAGCCAAAGATGCTGGTTCTTATGTTGTAGATAAAACCAAAGATGCTGGTTCTTATGTTGTAGATAAAGCCAAAGATGCTGGTTCTTATGTTGTAGATAAAGCTCAAGATGTTACTGAAGAAATTGCAGGTGGTTCAAACTCATCACCCACAGGGGAAAGAGCTACTTATTCAAATGCAGATCTCGTTCTAACGGATTCTGGGGTCTCTCAAGAATGACCTTCTCTACGCCCATTCATAGATATGCTGATGGACAAGTTGTTTAGCCAGTTTTCGTGAT
>NZ_JANQOP010000328.1 GCF_028285745.1 Acaryochloris sp. IP29b_bin.137
CGCTCTCGAATGGCAGAATTCGTATCTCTATCTGATCGAAGAAAGAAGTTCATGAAAGGTGTGAATGAACTCCAGGAATTATTCCAGGCTGCTTAACAATAATGAAGACAACATTTAGGGGGGATTGTGACAATTTTAGAGAGTTTGGCTAATCACACCTGACACTTTCGATTTAAGGGCTAAATTTTGAAAAGCCAGTTAAGGATTCCTGGCTTAAATCCCAGAAGGCAGTTGAGTCAGCGCCAGATTTTAGGGTTAGGGTATGCCCCGGCGTGATCTGACCAATGGCTGCACAAACCAAATCATGGGGGGCAAACACTTGTTGGATTGGCTGCACACAATCGGGTCTGACACTCAACAAAAAACCATAACTGGGGAAACTCACCAGCCACTGTTTGAAGTCCAAACCCGAAGGACAGGGAATCGCCTCTAGGTCCAGCACAGCGCTGCAACCGGAAGTCTCTAATAACATCAATAAGGTGCCCACTAAGCCTCCCATGCTAATGTCTTTTCCGGCATCGCATAGTCCTGACTCAGCCAGGGCGGGCAGTAAGTTGAGATTGGCCTGCAAGATCTGTGGTTCTGCCATTGTCGCTGCATCCCAAAACGGATATTTGGGATGGGGCTTACCCTTTAGATCCGTAACCAACAGTAAAGTATCGCCGGGTTGGGCATTAAAGCTGGTCATCAACTGTTGGGCGCGTCCCAAAATTGCCACCGATAGGGCTTCATAGGGACTATGACAATGGGTATGGCCGCCAACAATGGGCACGTTAAACGCTTTAGATGCCGCCTTCATCCCTTGCCAGAGTTGCTCCGCCTGATCCGTGGACTGACTCCAGAGGGCATCAACCACCGCAATCGGTTGACCGCCCATGGCATAGATATCGCTGACGTTGACGAGCACCCCACACCAACCTGCAAACCAGGGTTCCGTTTCCACTAATACAGACCACATGCCCTCCGCTGCCAGCAACAGGTACCCCTCGCCATCGGGAATAGCGGCACAGTCATCTCCCAACCAAATGGGTTGTTGAGTGGTATTGTCCGGGACCCAAGCCCCCAAGTGACGGGCCACGGGTTGAATATCCCGTTTATGCAGAAGACCCAAGGTTTGTCGGAATTCGGTGGCTAACTCCGACAGCATTAAGAGGCTTGCAGGAGGGGCTGGGGACGGGGTTCATGGCCGGGAGGATAAAAGGCCAGATCTGCTTCCATCAGGTGATGGGGGCGATCGCAGATCTGTATCTCTTCTAAGGAGTCCCAGTGCTGGCGTTGAAAGAACCGAACGTTCTGGAGTTGGACCGTAGCCAAAAAGCGATCGCATCCCCAAGTATTGGCTGTGGTCACGGCTTTATAGATCAGTCCTTTACCGATGCGACCCACTCGGCGATAGTTAGCATGAACCCCTAATCGACCGCCGTACCAGAGGCGATCTTGCTCCTCGTAGATGCGGACTACCCCAACCACCTGTTGGTCTGGGGGTGCTTCCTGATCAATAGCCACGATCGGATAGGCCGTGGTATCGATATCGTCTTCATCGTTCCCTTCAAATAGACCTTGTTCCTGACAAAAAATAGATTGACGTAGGGCAAAATATCCCCGTAAATCCTGGGGAGATTGCGCCAATTTAAAGCAATATCGACTAGATGCCATCAGATACCTCTGTGCTGCTAAATAGTGCTGCCCTGCAATCACCCGATTGCAGGCTTCTATAAATCCTCTAAAAAACTAAGCTTCAAATGTAGACAAAGCGGAACAGGCCCCACACTTGGCACATCCTGCATTGATATCTGCCGAGGACATGCCCGCTTGTTTGAGCATCGCCCCCACCTGCTGATAGAGGGCAAACATAAACTCGCTGCTGGGGGCGGGATGGGTGGCTAAGGGGGTGTCAGAAATGGGGACAAAGGGCACGACAAAGGGATATACCCCCAAATCAATCAGCCGTTGCGAAGCCTCAACTAACGTGTTCAGGCTATCGCCCAGTCCGGCTAATAAATAGGTAGAAACTTGGCCCCAACCAAATACTTGTACTGCTGCCTCAAAGGCTTCAAAGTAATGGGATAGGGGGACTTCGGCTTTACCGGGCATAATTTGAGATCGCACTTCTGCATCTACCGCTTCTAGGTGCATTCCCAAACTATCTACCCCTGCTGCCTTCATCTGGGCAAACCAGCCAAAATCATCTGGGGGTTCGCATTGGGCCTGGATGGGTAGGTTGACCCGCGCTTTAATGGCTTGGGCGCATTCGGCTAAGTAGGCGGCTCCGCGATCGCGGGTATTGGGGGTGCCAGTGGTCATAATCATATGCTTGACCCCGTCCAGTCGCACTGCCGCTTCCGCCACTTCTGCTAGCTGTTCTGGTGTTTTGCGAGCAATGGTTCGATCCGCCTCTAGGGACTTTTCAATGGCACAAAACTGACAGGCCGTATCGGGATTGCGATACCGCATACAGGTTTGCAAGACCGTAGTGGCCAACACGTCATGGCTATGGAGGAGGGCAATCTTCCAGTAGGGAATGCCCTCTGCCGTTTGCAGTTGATAAAACTGCGGTTGCTGAGGAAATTCCACCGTGGCCACGGCCTGGTCGACTTTCTCTAGCACCGCCTGTCGACCTTGGTTCACCTGAGCAGTATAGGGGGACTGGCTAGCGGTGCCCGTATAGATGGGAACCATCACCGTCGTTCCATCCACGGTCACCGCTTTATGATCTGAGGGGCCTGCTCCGCCCCGACGACCCGCTACGCCAATACTCGGGTCAATCACCTGCAGTCCATTTGATTGCAGTTCAGTAATTAGATATTGTTTGTCCATAATCTTGGGTTAATCGACGGGGTGCGGGATGGGCTCACTGGATACGGGGGAATCAGTGTTCTGCTCTGGGAGCGGCGCGGTGAGAGCCGATTGCTTTACGGTCCAAGCCTGTTGATTCACCTGCAGCTGGAGCAAATCGGGGCGGGAATAATGGCCTACGGAGTCCATCATCCGTTTGCGTTTGGTAATCAGGGAAAAATCGAGATCGGCGATGGCCATCCCTTCGCCCTCGGTCACGGGGTCGCAGAGGGGCACCCCCTCAGGGCTAATAATGGCGGTATAGCAGCCCCCACTCAGGACTTTTTGCAGTTTTTCATCGGCGGTAATTTGCTGCTTTTGCTCTGGGGTGAGCCAGCCTGTGGCATTGACCACAAAACAGCCCGACTCTAAGGCATGGTGGCGCATGGTTACCTCCATTTGGTCGGCAAAGATTTGCCCCACCATGGATCCGGGGAATTGCCCACAGTGAATTTCTTCCTGCTGAGCCATCAGGGCATAGCGAGCTAGGGGATTGTAATGCTCCCAGCAGGCTAAGGCCCCTAGCCGACCCACTGCCGTCTCTAGGACGGCGAGTCCAGCCCCATCTCCCTGCCCCCAGACCATCCGTTCGTGGTAGGTAGGGGTAATTTTGCGTCGCTTCAGCCCCAAGGTGCCATCGGCATCAAAGATCAGTTGGGTGTTATAGAGGGAACCGCCTTCCCGTTCATTCACCCCCAGGACCACGACCATCTCGTAGGACCGAGCGGCTCGGCTGATGGCATCCACCACGGTCCCCGGCACGGTCACCGCTTCTTCATAAAGCTGCATATGGGCTTTACCCATAACCACAGGCGGTTGAACAAAGGAGAAGTAGGGGTAATAGGGAACGAAAGTTTCAGGGAAGACAATGAGCTGTACGCCTTCTTGGGCTGCAGATGCGATCGCATCCAAAACCTTCTCCGTGGTCCCTTCCCGACTGAACAAGACCGGACTGATCTGCACCGCAGCGGCTCGTACTGTTTTTTCGTGATCCATAACGATGACCTCAAGGGGCTGGCCCAACGATTACATAGTCCAGGTATCGAGGATAAAGGCCCCTGCTTTACGGTGCACCAAGACAATATCCAAGACATCTAAGGGATTGATGGGTCGAATCCCCGGAATCAAAGAGGGCTCACCATGACCATAGAGGGCCTGTAGGGCAAATCGACAGGCATAGACTTTGCCCCCTTCTTCCATAATCTTGACGAGCTGATTATTCATGGCCATATGCCCTGGGAAAGCTTCATCCCCAAGCTTGGGAAAGCCTCGCTGGACGCCCAGGGTGACGCCTGGCCCATAAAGCAAAACGGAGGTTTCAAATCCTTTGCGAATCAGGCGGGTGGCCTGCAATAGGTTCACTAAACCAATCGAGCCTTCAAAAGCAACGGTATGGAAGGTGACTAATGCTTTTTCACCGGGATCGGCCTGTACATCGGGGAATACTTTTTCCTCATAATCCACAAAAAAGTCGCCAGTCTGGTGGAGGGGAGTCGTAACTTCTGGCATAGGGTAAGCATCCTTCTTGAAGAGTTTAGAAAGGGTCTGATGCGTTTAATAAGCATCATTAACTCTGCACAGTAGGTGGGTTAAAATCCTTCCCCTGTATCAACAAATACAAACCTTCAATGTCTAATTGAATTGATAGGGAAATGAGCAGTTGGCCTACAGAATCAACCTCGAATTGGAGATTTACCTATGAAAAGTGATAGGTATAGTCGCTCTTGAAGGGGACTTGATCATTAATCTGCCAATCAGTACTGGAAACTGTCAGTCCTGAGTAGCCAAATTGGAGAGGTTTCACCATTCTGATAGGCTGATTACTTGCCCTAAGCTATACTCTGTCTGCCTTTAATGGATTG
>NZ_JANQOP010000084.1 GCF_028285745.1 Acaryochloris sp. IP29b_bin.137
CGTGAATAACTTCTGCTTTTTGCGGAATTGCCGACATCTAAGATCACCTCTAGCAGGTTAAAGCGAAACAAGCTCCCTTCCTCTATAGTTCCCAAAAAATAAGACTTTCAAGCATATGATGAGTTCTAGTTTTGGCTGTAAACTAAACAGAGAAGACACGCCCAAGCGATTTTTTCGCCACCAATAAATAATTTCTTTTAGTTTGGAATAGCGGAGAAATTGCAATCATTTCTCACGGGGTGTGTTCCCATACTCTATGGTTTCTGCCAAATGCCTGCAGTGACTGAGGTCAACTCAGCTCGGCAACTTGCATCACATTTGTTTTATTTACCTGGCCTAAATTACCTATGATGCGCTCTTTCGTTTTACCCTCAACCTTTCTGCTGACCTTAGTGCTGATGGTGGGGTTGTTCTTCTTTATTCGCGCTTCGGTGAAAGATCGCACTGAAGAGCTGCAGTGGCTCTCCCCTCAGACCGAAGAAGCGGTTCTGAAAAAGGTGGAAGATTATCTGACGAAGCGGTCCTATCGGCTAACCGCCTTGGACAAAGAATTGGATCAAGTCACCTTTGAAGGGACAGTTCGGCCTAGCGTTGTGTTGGCCTGTTTCCTAACGGCGTTGATGCTAACGGCAACCCTGTGCCTGAGCCTGGTGTTTAGTATCCTCTTTCCCACGGTTGGTTTGGGCTTTACCGTAATCACCGTTTTCTCACCAGTAGCAGGTTGGTTTTACTGGAAAAGAGCCCAACGACCTGAGCAGGTCAGACTAAAAGTCGAATCGGTAGCCTCACCTGCTGATACAAACACTCAAACGCTACTGACGGTGACTGCCCACCGTGATGAAATCACAGCAATGCGCCCAACGCTGAAGACGTTCGGCGTGATTGCATCGTAGCTTTTTCTATTTGATGCTCAATGTGCTGCCTTCAAGCCAATCCTGCATAGAGAAAAGTTGACCGATGTGCACCTAGATCGAGCAGATTAAAGACAGCTAGAGCAAATCAATCCTAAAAACTGGTATCCCTTGTAAGTTTTCGCACACCTTGATGTCCAGCCATCAGGCTGAGGAATTTTGGCTGCTTCAGGTTGAATGCGTTGAATAGCTACTGATTCAATCGAAGGTTAGTAAAAGATTGAATGCTATTCGTCTTCCCAAGTCTCAACTTCTAGAAAACTGGCAATTGGATCTTGCATCGAAAATTCAAAGTCGATTAATTCACCTTTGAGATGAGACCACTTATCGGGAAACAACAAGCCCACCTTCCATAAACTATCGGTTGGCTTGAGCTTTTGAGAATTGACTAACGACTGAACTTGGCGCTGCAACTTACCCATTGGGTGCAGAACCGCCGGAGTCATGGTGGTATTTGTCATATATGGATTGTAGAAAGACTAAGGGAATGGCTGATAGTGCAAACACTAAAAGCGGCTGCATTGCGTTGTTTAGGAAGTGTTCCGCAAGCGGCTCATTTAATTCGCTCACAATCCTAGCACAAGTATTTGAACTTCTTAAATGCTAGATTATTGATTTTTCCTTAATAATCATGTTATTCATAGGGTCCTCAGGACAGAAAACGCAATGCAAATTGGCATTATTGGCTGTGGTGTGGTGGGGGCAGCAATTGCCTTTGAACTCAGTCAGACCCATCAGGTTACTGTGTGGGATGCACGGTCGCCCCATCAATGGCAGGCGACAAGAGCTGCTCTGGGGGTGCTGATGGCGGCGATGACGCCGAAACTAAAGGGCAAACACTTACAGTTACGCTTAGACAGCCTAAGGCTTTACGAAACCCTGATACCTGAGCTGGAAGCGCTTACTAACTTATCCCTGCCCTATAACCGTCAAGGCATTTTGCATCTGTGCTTTGATGGTGATGAGTTGAATCGCTGGTCTAGAACTCAGCAAGCGCGGGCTCAACAAGGCTTTCACCTGGATATTTTGGATCAAGAAAACCTGTTTCAAACCTATCCCCATTTAAGAGCCGCCCATCTTTGGGAGTCCAAAACGTCAGTGGTGGGTGCAATTTACTCCCCGCAGGATCGCCAAATTGATCCCGTTGCCTTATCGACTGCCTTGATTGCCGCGGCTCAGAAAAATGGGGCTGAGTTTTATTTCGATACGCCAATTTCTAGTTTCAAATCGTTACGAGGAGACGATCCCCAGTCTCTCACTGATGTTTGCTCGCCAACCGAAAGCTATCCTGTGGATTGGGTGATTGTGTCGGCAGGGTTAGGATCAACGCCCCTGACCACCACTCTCCAGCAAACCGTACCCATTTATCCAGTTTTAGGGCAAGCGCTACATCTTCGACGTCAGCATCCCCTTGTAGACCCGTTACCTGTGGTCAATGGTGATCAGGTGCATATTGTGCCCCTGAATGCCTCGGAGGTGTGGGTGGGGGCGACCGTTGAATTTCCATCTGAAGTGGGCAGCTCTATCGAGGCCGATCCGGTTCAATTAAAGGAGTTGCATCAACGTGCGATCGCACTTGATGAATCCCTTGCCCATGCCAGCATTCTGAGAACCTGGTCTGGCTTACGTCCTCGACCCCATGAACGGCCTGCCCCTATCATTGAACGGCTCCCAGGCTATGACAATGTGGTGGTGGCCAGTGGACATTATCGCAATGGTGTCCTATTAGCCCCCATTACGGCCCAAAAAGTGCGACAGTTGATATCGAACTAAAGTGAGTTCTTGCCTATGCCCTTCCCCCGAGCGAGTGGCCTTCTCTTACATCCGACGTCTTTCCCCGGTCGATTTGGAGTCGGTGACTTAGGGCCAGAAGCCTATCGATTTGTGGATTTTATGGCCAAGAGTGGTCAGCAGCTTTGGCAGGTGCTGCCTCTGGGGCCAACGGGGTTTGGTAACTCCCCCTATATGTGTTACTCGGCGATGGCAGGCAATCCCCTTTTGATTAGTCTGGAGCAACTGCAAGAGCAGGAGCTATTGCAAGCGGAAGATCTGGAATTAGGCGTGGGCTTTCGACCAGAGACCATCGCCTACGAGCAGGTCATTCCTATGAAGCAGGGACTGCTACGGCTGGCCTACGACAATTTCAAAGCGGGCGTCTTTCCAGAGCTTACTCTCGCCTTTCAGAAATTTTGTCAAACGAGAGCCTGGCTAGAAGATTTCGCCTTCTTTATGGCCCTTAAAGATGCCCATTGGGGAGCGGCTTGGAATACCTGGCCCCATGAGATTGCCCAACGCCAACCTGCTGCTGTAGCGCATTGGCGGCAAAAGCTGCAGTCCGACATTGAGATGCATAAATTTTGGCAATTCCAGTTTTTCCAGCAATGGTCCAATCTGAAACAGTATGCCAACGATAACGGCATTCAAATCATCGGCGATATTCCCATCTATGTGGCCCATAACAGTTCAGATGTCTGGGCCAATCCCGATCAGTTTTTCTTGGATCCAGAAACGGGAGAACCGGCTTTGATGGCTGGGGTACCACCGGATTACTTTAGTGAAACCGGACAGCTTTGGGGCAACCCCATTTACCAGTGGGAGCGGATGGAAAAGCAAGGTTTCAAATGGTGGATTCAGCGCTTTCGCACCATGCTGGATTATGTGGATCTGATTCGGGTGGATCACTTCCGAGGATTTCGGGCGTTTTGGCAAGTCAAGCAAGGGGAAACCACGGCCATGAATGGTGAGTGGATTAAAGCCCCTGGCGATGAGCTGTTCGAAGCCCTCCGGGATGAGCTAGGCAAACTCCCTATTTTGGCCGAGGACTTAGGCATCATCACCCCCGATGTGGAAGCACTCCGGGATAAGTTTGAATTTCCGGGGATGAAGATTCTCCATTTTGCCTTTGGCTCTGGCTCTGGTAATCCATACCTGCCCTACAACCATATTCAGAATTGCTTGGTCTATACGGGCACCCACGATAACAATACGACGGTGGGCTGGTTTCATAATATGCCTGAGCATGAGCGGATCTTTGTGGAAGGCTATATGGGCGGACTGTCAGAGGAAGGGATTCACTGGGATTTAATGCGACTGGCCCTCAGTTCGGTGGCCAATCAGGTGATTATTCCGGTGCAAGATCTGCTGGGGCTGGGCACTGAGGCCCGTATGAACTTACCCAGTACATCAGGGGGCAACTGGGCCTGGCGGTATCGTTTGGGGGGATTGACGGATGCGATCGCAGAACGGTTATTGCAACTCACCGATACCTATGGACGTGCTCCAGCAAGGACCGATGATACCTGGCAATGATCACGAAGGTTACCCTGAAAACTTTACAATACAAGGTTTTCAAGGTTTAGTTGATTTGGGTTCTTAGCTTGCATGGATTTAGATTGCATGGATGCATTCATATCCTGTTATATGGATCTACTCTGTATAACTCAATAGATGGATGTCTCAATCTAAATTGCCTATCAGTACAGTTTTAATTCATGTGAATGATCCAAAAGCTGGACTTGCCTGGTATCAAAGCGCTTTTCCTAAAGCTAAAAAACGGAAGACTACCGAATTCGATTTTGAGTACCTCGATTATGACGGAGTGATGATTGAGGTTGTAGCTGTTGATGACAAAGTTGGTTCTGGTACAGCTGGTTCAGTTGTCTACTGGCAAACAGATGACTTCCAAAAACGAGTAGAGTTTTTGCTGAGTTTAGGAGCTACCTTGTACCGTGGGCCAATGATCATTGAGAACGGCATGAAAATGTGTCAACTGAAAGACTTGTGGGGCAATTGTATCGGTATCAAGGGTCAGTAGTTATTACAGCCACATCCCCATTTGGCTAAACCTAGGCGAACTCGAACTGTAGATAGAGGTTCTGGCCAATAGTCTTGGAGCGGATGGGCGATGATGCAGGCTGCTTTCTGTCCAAGCCTACGGCCTTGCTGCTCGATGGCGCGTAGTTGTCGGTATCGGTGTGGAATGATCAGAGGATATAAGTAATGAGCCAGCCAGGCTGCTGTCTGATAGCTGGGACTATAGTGCTGAGCATCAACAAAAGCCCATACCCCCATTTCTCCGACAAGGCTGGTGTCATATCCTAACAGCACATGAAATACATCATGGAGGAGGGTATAGCGTAGTCCCAGAGATTGGTCTGGCAACTTAGCTATGACGTCTGCGCTAATCTCCAACGGGGTTAGATGGCATTCATCCATATGCTGGGCATAGATCTGCCCAAAGGTTCCTTCTGGTAGGGTTCTTAAGGCTGCTAAGTCAATGGTGGGAAAGCAGGTTTTTACTCTTGAGAGCTTTCCCGCAATCTCTGGATAGGCTTGAGTGCCTAATATTGCAGACTTATAAGCAGCAACGTCCCCCAGTTTGCCTTGGCGATAGGCTTGTACGGCTAAGGAGAAAAAGGAGAAACGCTGCCTGGAGGTTAGCGGATGACTGCGATCCATGTCTTTAGACCTTTTGAGCGAGTAATACCGGCACAGGTCTACATGACAATCGCCGAAAATGCCTGCTTCGACCATGCGGTGATAGTCAGCGACGGACCACAGATGGTCAATGGGTTGAGTAAGGGCAGACTGTGAAAGAGCCATGTGTTGAACGACTATGCACTGAAACTATTTTATCGAGAGTAAGAAAGGCTCCAACTTTGGGCTTAGCTACTGTTTCGGAGTGACGTTTGTTGTGGTAGAGAATATATCGCTGTATCCACGACACATAGCTGTTTGCGTTGGCATTACATCATTAGCCTCGTCAAAGAGTTTACGGGGTGGCATTGAGTGCCTGATAACAACCGATATTGGAACTTATATGGTTATTTTGCCCATTAACATTCTTCATGGTTGCATGACAGATATGCTATAAACGCTTTCCCTGTATTCTTTTTAGGTGATTAATTGCAGTTTTGCATATCGGGAAATTTCCGTAATACGTACTCTTTCTGCTGTGGTGCTAATGTAGAGGAGGCTTGG
Source organism: Acaryochloris sp. IP29b_bin.137 (assembly GCF_028285745.1). GTDB lineage: Bacteria > Cyanobacteriota > Cyanobacteriia > Thermosynechococcales > Thermosynechococcaceae > Acaryochloris. The sequence continues at coordinate 5,892 of NZ_JANQOP010000084.1, forward strand.
CTTTAAGAAGCAGACAAGCTATTGATTCATTTCGTGTTAGGAGGAAATTTGCCTTCTAATTATAGTTAGATAGACATGAGTCACTTAGAACTACTGACCGTTGAAGATGTCTTCCAGATTACAGGTCGTGGGGTTGTAGTAGTCCCAGATTTCTCTGTACCAGATCAGTGGGTGGAGCATGAAGAGGTAGTGACGATTCACACCACCTCTGGCGACCAGCGCGAAGCGACTGCATATTTTGAACGCATTCATCTTCAGCTATCTGACCCTAATGCCCCGGTTGATAGACGGTGGCGGATTGTGGTTACCTTTCGGGACCTCAGCAAGGAGCAGGTTCCTCTAGGCTCTAGGATCTTTGCTTCTCGCGATATATGCGAGTTACTTGTTTCCCCATTGAACAAGTCGATACAGATGGAACCCTACGAGTAGCCGCTGATCTCAGCCATTAGAGTCGCCTAACCAGCCCATGCAAGGGACGCTCGGCATAAGCGCCTTAGTTGTTTTAATATATTTCTGCTCGCGCCCCTGATGGCCGAGCCGTTAGGTGGCTAGAGAACTAAGAAGTGGTCGAAACAAGACAACTCAATATCGACGACCTTGAACGAACAGCGATCTTGTTCGACATGTATCGCCAGTTCTACGGTCAGCCGTCGGATCTGGCGGCGGCGCGAAACTTCATATCTGCTCGGTTGGAGAAAGAAGACTCGTTTCTAATTGGTGCCTTTGATTCTAGTAATTGTGTGGGCTTCACTCAGTTGTATCCGAGCTTCTCTTCCGTAGGGATGAAACCGAAACTGATTCTGAATGATATGTTTGTCGTGGAGGAGTTTCGTCGTTCAGGTGTGGCTCGTGCTCTATTAAAAGCGGCGGAGAAGCTTGGCGAGAAATTAGGTGCAGGCGCCTTATTGTTGGCGACACAGAAAGAGAATTCTGCGGCAAGGCAGCTGTATGAATCGGCTGGGTGGATCGCCGAAACCAACTTCATCTACTACAACTTGGCGTTTAGGAATGACACGTAAGATACAGCGGTCTTCACTAAATCCCCCACCACCGACTTGTTATGAATATTGTCTCCAGCCTTTTCTAAACCCAAATTCTTCCGTCGAACTCCCGTTGTAATTGGCAGCTTGTATTTATGACTGAACTCCTTCAACAAGCCTTTGCAAAAGTTTCAAAACTGTCTAACGAACAGCAAGATGCAATAGCATCTCGTCTTCTGACTCAGCTAGAAGACGAACAAGCTTGGCAGGAACGCTTTGAGGCTACCACTGATGCCCAATGGGACAATCTTGCAGCTAGGGTACGGCAGGAAATTGGATCAGATACGCCTGTGCCACTCGACGATTTTTTTCCAATGAGTCAGTGAAGTTGAGTACGACCAAGGACTTTCGTAAGTGGCTGAATCAGTTACCCATTGCAATATAGGAGCAAGCCAACAAAGCATATGGTCTCTGGATATCAGATTTGGGATGTAGCAAATCACTTAGAAACAAAAGAGGACATTGCAGCATATCTTGAAGCGGTTCTTGAAGATGGTGATCCTACCTTGATTACTGCTGCTCTCGGAGATATTGCTCATTCAAGAGGAATGACACGAATCTCACGAGAAATAGGTTTGGGCCGTGAAAGTCTTTATCAAGCACTATTGTTGAGGGCAACCCAGATTTTGCTACTATCCTCAAAGTTTTTCGGGGCTCAGGTTTGTGATTACAGGTAACCCCACTTGAAAGTGAAAGCCTTGCCTAAAAACTCCGTGCACAGGATGCCCAATTCAAACTCTCTATGGGGATTTTAAAAATTCAATTTGCGCCCCTGAGTCAAAACCTTTAGGGGGGAGAGCTGCTAGATACTTTTCTCCACACGCTGGTGATGTTGGCGACTTAGACCTGCCTCTACTGTGGTTATCAGTCTGTCCAATGCTATGGCAGTGAGTTCCAACTGTTGGTTGCTTACTCTTAACATCTCAAGAGCCCGCTGCCTTTCTTCAATGCTTGGAATCGCTGTTTTGTTATTTGCCATCAAAGCCTCCAAACTCGCTTGACCTCTTGAACACTGGCCCAAGACGCATCAGCTGAGGCTTGAGCTTGACTTACTGTTTGGATCAATAATTCCAGCATAGCAGGGTCAACTGTGGGTTGCGACTCCAAAATTCTAAGCAATAATGTGTTCAAACGTGAGTAAGGAGATACCAGACGCTCTCTAGCGTTCTGTAGCTCTTCTAACTCTTCCATTGTTCCAGCTGTTTCACCATGCTGCTCGTAGAGAGTCCACTCAACTGCAGATGCCTCCTCAATTCCTTTAGCAAGTTGCTGAAGCAACTCAAAAATTGTAGATAGGAGACTCTCGGGTAGTTTTGCCATGTACTACGCTTTACATTGTTCATTCCCAAGTAGAATACAGCAGCATGCGTATAACCTACCTCCCACATGCACTTAGGCGATTGCACATAACTACCCTCTCAGCATGGCTGGCTGGTGTAATGCCTGACCAATTCTCACCTGATTTTCTGCGTCTTTTAATCTCTTCTTCCAGTAGTTCCCATGGGGATCGAGCTACCCTGTAGTCAACGCATTGTGACTCTCACTATTTAGAGCAAATTCCTTATGCCCCAGCAACAATTTGGACTGATTGGCCTCGCGGTCATGGGGGAAAATCTAGCCCTCAACGTTGAGCGAAATGGCTT
>NZ_JANQOP010000355.1 GCF_028285745.1 Acaryochloris sp. IP29b_bin.137
TGGCATTTAGAATATCATTCGTCAGCTGAGCATACCTGAGCAACGACGAGAGATTCTGGATTGGTATCATTTGGTGGAGAATCTTCATAAGGTCGGTGGTTCCCTCAAACGTCTGCACCAGGCTGAGCAGCTCTTATGGCAGGGGAAGGTTGATGAAACCTTGGCTTTGTTTGAGTCGTTGAAGAAAAAGCAGGCCCAAGTCTTTTGCAACTATGTTCGCAAACATCGTCATCGGAACGTCAATTATGACTATTATCAGAGTGAGGACATCTGCTCTATTGGGTCTGGGGCTGTTGAATCTGCTATCAAACAGATTAGTCGCAGAGTCAAAATTTCAGGGGCGCAGTGGAATGAAAGCAATGTCCCGCAAGTGCTTGCACATCGATGTGCTTATCTCAATGACTTAATTGGCATGCAAAGGTGACATGCTCCCAAGAAGTTCAGGCCAAATACTACAGACCTAATGGTACTGAGCAATAGCTGATTTGTGTTTTGCCTCGGAGAAAGCCGCTACAATTGGCTTTCTCTAACATCTCTAGACAACAGCTGCGGCGTAACCGATTCAGCAGGTTGAATTTAAGCGGATTGATACTCGAATCGATCTTGCGATCGCAGCAACGAGGTCGCCCCCCTTACCGTTAGGGGCGGTGCAAACAAGAAACCCTGACCATGGGTGCAATTGAGAGAATTGAGGTAATTCAGTTGAGTCTTATTTTCGATCCCTTCTGCCACCACCTTGAGATTCAAATTATGCGCCAGGAGCAGAATAGATCGAATAATCGCTTGCCCCTCTGCCCCTAAATCGATCCGTTGCACAAAGGATTGGTCGATCTTTAACGCCTGAATTGGCAGACTATACAAATAGCTCAAGGAGGAATACCCTGCCCCAAAATCATCGAGACAGAGTTCTAGCCCCAAATCCCGGAGCTGTGATAGCAAGGCAACGGTGTCAGGATCATTGTGGATAATGGCGCTTTCGGTTAGCTCCAGCTTGAGGTGAGTGGGGTCAATCCGCGCAGCCGTAATGATATCCGCAACCTTCGTCACCAAATCGCCATGAAACAGTTGTTTGGCCGATAGGTTAACACTGATATTTAAAGACGCATAGTCAGGCATTCGCTGCCATTGCCGGAGTTGATTACAAGCTTGCTGGAGGACGGATAGGCCTAAGTCTTGGATCATCCCAGATTCTTCGGCAATCTCGATCAGCTCCGTCGCTGCAATCGGTTGATGATTGCTGTCATACCACCGAATCAAGGCTTCAAAAGCCGATATGGCCCCCGTCTGCAGACAAACAATGGGTTGGTAATAGATTTCAAAGGCTTGTCGTTCAATGGCTCGTCGCATTTCCGTTTCTAACTGCGATCGCGCCACCGTCTGGGACTGCATACCGGTATTAAAGACTTTATGGCAGCCTTTACCCGCTGACTTTGCTTGGTACATTGCCACATCAGCATCTTGCAAAACTTGCTCAGCCGTCTGATATCCAAAGTTACTCAGAGAAATACCAATACTGACATCAATAAAGATCTCATGCACGCCAAAATTAAAGGGCAAGATCAATTGCTGCCGCAGCCGTTCAGCCGCCGTCGAAGCATCCTCTTGCCCTTGAATACCATTGAGCAAGACGACAAACTCATCCCCCCCTAATCGTGAGGCCGTGTCTCCCGGACGCAACGAGGCCAACAAGCGTTCAGCAATCCCTACCAGCAATTGATCGCCAACGGCATGCCCCATACTGTCATTAATGATCTTGAATCGATCCAAGTCCAAAAATAGAACGGCAAACAGGTAGTTCGGATAGCGTTGACGCTGTTTGAGGGACTGTTCCAACCGATTCACAAATAGCGCCCGATTCGGCAGATTCGTTAATGGATCGTGAAACGCATGATGCAGGAGTTCCGTTTCCTTCTGATGGTGCTGCAAGGCTCCACTGAAACTGGCAACAAAGGTCTGCAGTAATGTAATGTCCGGTGCAGCCCAGTGATGCTCGGTTTGCCGAGTCTCAAAACTCATAAATCCCCAGAGTTGATCGCCAACAAAAATGGGAAGTAATAGAACAAAACAAATGCCTGCTTTTGTCAGGTGCGATCGCTCGGTATCACAAAAGTCTTCTGTCGCCTGAGAAAAGGGAAGTCGACGCACCAACGATTGATACCATCGCCGTTGCCCCATCCTATCGGCAGAGACCGACCAGGGGAGCTGCAAGCTTGAGGTGGCTTCCGTTTTCTTCACCCAGGCATAGCGTAACTGAGGGGTGAGCGCGTCCTTCACAGCAGTATGCAGCTCGCAGATATAGAGGCGATCCACTTTGGCTACTCTCCCCACGAGTGCCAATACTTTGGTCACCGACAGGTTGAAGTGAGATCCCGTCAATAAGTATTGGCTCGCTTCGGCAACTGCTGTCAGTAACGCATCTCGAGAATGTTGGACCAGACGCTGCTGAAGCTGTTCGGTTCGATCTAACCAACATCCAATCAGTTCTAAACCCGGCGTCGCCGGATTGGAAACCAACTGAAAAATATTCTGTACCCAGCGATAGCCTAAATGCTTATGAAAAAAGCGATATTCACATTCTTGCCAATCATCTAACGCCCCTTGGCTCAGGGTTTCAATCGCCAAAGCCCGATCATCAGGATGGATTAAAGATAACCAGCGGGTAGGCTCGGACAATAAATCCTGATCTGTGTAGCCAAACAAGTGGGTGACGCTTTGTGAGATAGCGGCGAGTTCAAAGGTGCCCGGACAACTGCTGTACATAACAGTTGGACCTGTGGCTAACAGATGATGTAACGGGTTAGGGGTTTCGCTTTTCACAACTTCGTATGGCGGCAGGGAAGTCACACTGATGAACTCCTAGGGCCAGCAAATGGGTTTGAACACCGCTGAAAATTACGTAAAAATACGTATATTTCTGAATACTGCTGGAATAGGCCTACTTTTCTCAAAGGGTACGAGTTGATTTAGGGGGTTGTCCTCCGCAAATATACGGACATGTCTAATCGGAATATTTCATATTGTTAAGATCGCCCCTTGTGGTACTTCTTTCTCACCCCTGTTCGACGGCAAAAACAGGTATCCTAATCTTTTGAAACCTTCTGTGGGAGAGGTTTGAGGGTAGATGAGGTACGCAAGATGGGAGGGGGTGCTGTATTCGATTGCTTGGCGTCTAGCCAGGCCAAGCCTGCCCCCAATGCTTCGGCGATGGTGTTCATCAATCGATACAAAGCGACACTGCCAAGAGCAAGACCATAGGACAGCGTAGAGGCCTCAGTGAGGGCTTCAGAGCGAATCATTAATTGACTCACGGTCAGCTCAAAGATGCCCACCCCTCCAGGTACTCCAGGGGTTATAAACCCCAACAACCAGCCGATACTAAAGATACTAATTAAGCGAGGTACTGCTTCAATTTCAACGGGCGTCAGGGCCTGGACCGTTAGGGTAAACCCCAGGCCCCGGAGGACAATAATACCGACCTCGCCCAATAAAGGACGCCAGGGATATCGTTTGAGGGGGAAGGAATTTGCGCTCCGATGCGATTGGGGCTGAAAAATAACGGCCCTTAGAGACGTCAATCTACGGATCAGAAAATGCAGAACCCTCGGATGGACCACAATCAATGCAGTGAGTAACCCCAAACCGGCTGACCACAATCCACCGCGCGCGACACTTAATAACCCGAGGATTAATCCAGCTGAAATCATCAACAGCGTGTCCAAAATCACGCTGAGAGAGGCGGTGGTGAAGGGAATACCCACTGCTTTAGCAGCTAAGGTCCGACCATAAAGATGAACGAGATTGCTGGGCAAATATTTAGCGATATTGGTGGTCAGATAGATTTGGGTAGCCCAAATTTGACTCACGGGATATCCCAAATCCTCTAAAATCCACCCCCAAACCCATCCTGTCCAGGTAAAGGCAAACAGGGTAATGCCAGTTGCGATCGCAAAGCTCGCCCAGGCGGACAGGGTAATCCTAATCCGGGCAATCGCCTGCCAGTTTTCATATGAGGCTTGCCCCAAGAAAGCCAAAATTGCCATCAGCAAACAGGCATAAAAAATAGCCTTGTAACTTGCCCATAGCCGCTTGATCCAGCCCCACCGCTGTTCCATAGAAGATCTGTGCTTACTTTGGTCTAGCCTCTACAGATTTTAATTAGGACTGAGTCCTTTCGTCTTGAGCCAGTCTGGATTAAACAATTTAGATTGATAGCGAGTCCCACTATCACACAGCACCGTGACAATGGTATGCCCCGGTCCCATTGCCTTAGCAAGGGCGACCGCAGCACCAACATTAATGCCCACAGATCCACCTAAAAATAGACCATCCTGTCGCAAGAGCTGATAAATCACCCGTAGACATTCGGGGTCATCAATTTGGACTGCATCATCGATGGGCGCCCCTGCCATATTAGCGGTGACGCGGCTATTGCCAATTCCCTCCGTCACGGAACTGCCTTCCGGTTTAATTTCTCCGGTTTTGACATAGCTATAGAGACCGCTCCCCATCGGATCCGCCACAATAGTCTTGACCTCGGGATTTTGCTCTTTTAAGTACAAAGCCACCCCAGCATAGGTGCCCCCTGTACCCGTAGAGGTGACCCAGGCATCGATCTGGCCATCCGTCTGTTGCCAGATTTCGGGTCCCGTGCCCTCGTAATGGGCCAGACGATTCGCTAAGTTATCGAATTGATTCGCCCACACCGCATTCTCTAGCTCATCCGCAATCCGACCCGATAGTTTGACATAGTTATTGGGATCACGATAAGGAACGGCTGGCACTGCTCGTACTTCTGCCCCCAACAGCCGCAGCGCATCCATTTTTTCTTGGGACTGCGTGTCGGGGATAACAATTAAACATTTGTAGCCCTTCGCATTACAGATATGGGCAAGGCCGATGCCTGTGTTCCCTGCTGTTCCCTCAACCACCGTCCCACCCGGTTTGAGCAGGCCTCTTTCCTCAGCGTCATTGATGATAAACAAAGCAGCCCGATCTTTAACCGATCCCCCTGGATTTAAGAACTCAGCTTTGCCTAAAATTTCACAGCCGGTTTGTTCACTAAAGCTATTTAGGCGAATGAGGGGAGTGTTACCCACTGCACCAACAAAGCCGTTTTTAATGTCCATGGTCGTCGAACTGATTTACACATTTGCCTATCTTCCCACGACATGTCCGGCTGTGACCAAGGGGGATAGCTTCACCACTCCAGGATTTTCCCCAACTGAAAAAATTCCCCAAACTGAACGTGGCACAGGGGCCGCTGTGTATGTTAGGCTACTAAACTGTCGGTGTTTGATGGTCGAGCACTAACCATTCCCGGCAGCCTGGCTCAGTAGCTCAGTGGTTAGAGCAGGGGACTCATAAGCCCAAGGTCGCAAGTTCAAATCTCGCCTGAGCCATTTCAAAGCCCTGCGTAAGAGTGGCATAAGCTTTCGCCCCTCCTGCGCCTGTGGGTCTTAGCAGCTACAGGGGGACGACAACCCCATCATTCCATGTGGGGCAGCACCAACTCTGAACAGGCTGGTTGGGCGATGTGTGTCTAGCTAGCGTAACGCAAGGGCAGCCCCTCAGCGTTAGCCCGCTGCAAAGGAATGACCGCAAGTGCAAGTTTCAACAGCATTGGGGTTGTAAAAGCGAAACCCCCCTCCCATCAGATCCTCAGTGTAATCCAAGGTTAAGCCCGAAAGATACTGGAGGCTTGATGAATCAACCGCTATTTTAATGGCCTCACAGTCAAAAATATGGTCCTCAGGCTGGGGAGACTGGTCAAACTTCATTTGATAAGCTAAGCCCTTACAGCCAGTGGTTTCTACGCCAATGCGAAGCAAGCCGTTGGCCGCATGTTTTTTTTGGAGGCGCTTCACTTCACCAATGGCTGAAGAACTCAGTTGAATCATACATTTAGGGGAGGCAACGATTTACCGTGCGTAATCATCATCAAATCGCACAATATCATCTTCGCCTAAATACTCCCCATTTTGTACCTCAATCAAAACCAACGGGACCATGCCAGGATTCTCAAGTCGGTGTTGTGTAAAGCGAGGAACATAGGTGGACTCATTGGCGCTCAGCATCAAATCCTCGTCGCCCCTCACCACCTTAGCAATCCCGGCAATAACAATCCAATGTTCACTGCGATGATGATGCATTTGAAGGCTCAGCCGATGTCCAGGTTTAACCTCAATGCGTTTAATCTTATAGCCTTGGCCTTCTTCCAAAACGGTAAAAGATCCCCAGGGACGAAGCTCAGTGGCAGCCACGCCTTGATGAGCAGACATTGGGGTTTCTAATAGGTTAGATGATTGAGTTTGAACCACAGGTCCTACTTCCCTCAATAGGTTTTTCAGTTGAGAATGGCGGGCAGTTGCAATAGCAAATTGATGCCAGCTCTATGCTTAACGATTAGCAATCGCCCAGAATTAACGGTCGTTTTATACACATGGACTATGTCATGTGCACCATTATGATTTAATCAATCAGAGGATTTTTTTAAGGTGATCTTTGTCACCAAGCCCCGTTAATTCATAAAAAGGTAACGTCTCTCAAAACTTGCTTACAAAAAGCAAGTTTTGATGGATTTTCCCAGCGGTTATGAAAGTTCTAGGGCTAGAAATAGGCGCTCAATTCACAGTAGAACGTTAGCTTTGCACAATCTAACTCATAGAACCGCGTTCGGCAAACTATCGAGCATTGGGTTGCCAAAAGACGCCAATCCCATTTTGCACACGAGCTGCAGTGACAGGGTGGCGGTCTAGGAGCTGTCCGCCAAGATAGAGGCTTGTTGAACTTCCCCCATCTAGATTTAACGCATTGACAGAACCCAAACGCTGCATAATGAGTGCCCATTCTTTGAGAGTGGGTCCTGGGCCACCTACACGGTTATGGACTGCTGCGAGCAAAATTGTGCCGTCTGCTGTCTGCCCAATTCCACTTCGGGGGGCAGCTTGAGTATCGAAGGGAGGACGAAACTTCTCTGCTTTGGCATTCAGCACAACTCGGCCATTGCTAACTAATAAAGGCCCGGCCCCCACAATATTGGGAAAAGCATCAAAGCTAGCAGGGGTTGTTGAAGCCTGAATTTGGAGTTGAGTGCCGGGCGTTAGGGCTCCGGCAACGGCAAATGATCTGAGTACTAACAGGTAGCCGTTTCTGGGAATGGCAAAGGATTTGGCGCTGGTACTGACCTTTTCAGAGATCACCCGATTCTCAACCACAGTAATGATCTTTTCGGTTTTGAGAATAGGGGTATAGGTCGGCCCCCAGGTTGGGGTGTACCGAGCAATCCCTTTTTGCGGATATCCACTATTGGTGGAGACGATCTGCAAACGCTGTCCTGTGGATGTTGTCAGATTCTGTTGCAGATTAAGGCGTCCCATTTGGAACTGACCTTGTTGATTCCAGGCCACCACCCCTCGATTCAAGATTGGGCTGGAAACCCATTGACCATTTTGGCGAATGGCTCCAAGGGGTGTTTTGTTTTTTCGGTTAAAAAAGCCAGCATTAATGGCTGCAGCAACTTGAGTGCCTTTCGCCATTGACAATAGAGGATGGATCCCCAATAGGGCATTTTGACTGCCCCAGATGGGCTGTAGCTTGAGTCCGGGGGTATTGGGTTGAATAGCCAGCCAGGTGATGGGATATTGGCGATTGCCGAGGGAAATGACTCTCTCCTGGCGTAAAATCCCGGGTGCCCAAAGAATACTGCGTTGTTCTGGCACTTTAGATTGAAAATCAATGATCAGTCGATGGGGATTGTTTAGCATCCACACTCGCGGATGCATCGTTCCCGAAGTAACGCCACTTAAAAGCGTTCGGCCATTTTTTCGAGTAATTTTTAAGGATTTGAGCGCAGATTGGGGAGAGAACTTCCAATTGCGAGCCAGTTCTGCAGAGATATTGGCATCAATCGCAAGCCCGAATTCACGATTTTTTTTGCCCGTACGGCTATTGGTGAGTCGCTCCATTTGCCAGGGAGTCGGTTGATCCAGATCAACCACTAAGCGGTGTCCCCACTGCTGTCGTCCAGATCTAATTTTGCCAATCTTGGCTGAAGGGGATTGAATTTGCAGGGTTGAACCTTGTGCTTGAATCTGCCAATTTCCGGTTGGGGCTAATGTTGAGATATCGAGGAATCGATAGGCTCCATTTGGGCTAAACCGGGTCGTTAAGGCGACCGGTTTGGGGGTAAACCATTGAACGGGCTGCTGTCTAAAATCACTGGAACTAGCAAGCTTAACGCCAAATCGGCGATTGAGACCGCTATCACTAATACCTGTCAATCTTTTCCCAGGTTGGTTTGGGTCTTGCCACTGAATCCAAGGAACAGGATAGGTGCGGCCATTGAGCTGAATTTGGTTGCCTTGACTGACATTTGAGCCTGCGATTTGGACAATAGGCTGATTGATAGCTGTCTGGGCCACAGTAGGGGTAACGACTGCGACACCAGGACCAATCATCAACATTGAGGGAAAGTAAATCAAGATTTTAGATGAGGAAGATCAGAAACAGTTGCCATAAACTTCTTGCCCTTCCTACATCAGGAATGAAGACAAGGAAATAAGGTTGTCAAACCTCTAAGGATTAAGGGGAGGTCTCTGGGATTGGATTGGCACCCTCAGAGCCAGGATTACCCAGTTGCTGCTGCTGTTTTTTTCGAAAAGCATCCACTGCTGAGTTGAAGTTCTCAGCTTGATCTTCAGCAAACTCACTATCGGAGCGGCCATTGGCTTGTTGCAACCGATTCAGTAAATTCAGCAATGAGCCAGTACCGCCTCTATTTGTAAACACTTGGTTGGGATCGTTCGGATCTTCCAGTTGAAGGTCTTGCAATGGATCATTGGTTGGAGAAGATTGCGCCAAAACTGGCCAGGTTCCAAAACAAGCCAAACTAACCAACATAAGGACGGTAGAGAGTTTAAGACTAATCAATCGTTGATTCATGATTTTCCTTGGCTCAGCGATAAAATTAACAATTAAGGATGAACACAGGCTATATAGATATTACCCATATCTGCAGTAAATCCAAGTTCTAGCAGCAGCAGACGAGTGTGATATGAATGGCTGGTCTGCCAGATTATAGATCTTGGCTAGGTGATCAATCTCACTGATATGAAAGGGACCGGACCCTTAAATTACCCTTAGAGTAGAGCTGTATTCACTCAGCAATATGACCCTTTTCCGGGGTCGAATGTTTCAGGCCCAAATCTCTTGAACAAATAAATTTTCGATCGCTGTCGAAATTGATGTGGGCCTTGTCGATCCTAAGCATAAGGGTTTTGAAAAAACGGAGTCGTAGGTAAACAGATGCAATCATCCAATACTCAGCCAGGTGTCGATCATCAACTTGTTCCTTGTCCTGAGGTCGGATGTGCCAGTCAATCAGCGTCCCCCTCAAGATTTGTTCAGTTTGTTTCCATCCCTAACCCCGAATTGGAAGCTCAACTTCCCAAAACGCTGCATTTCAGTAACCAATTTGAGGGAAGAATGGAGCTTTATGCTGATACCACGACGGTGATGAACTACTTAGACGCTCATCAAGGGTGGTTTTGTCGGTGTGCTCACCCCATGAAAGTGGACCCCGTTGAGTCCAATGGATATATTCTGTCTCTAGGACGCTATGGGTCTTTCGGGTTTGAAGTTGAACCGCAAATTGGTTTGCAACTGCTACCTCAAAAAGATGGCATTTATCGCATTACAACCATTCCTGTAGAAAATAAGTTTGACCATTGTTACCAGGTGGATTTTCAAGCAGCTCTTCGGCTTGTGGATACGTCGGGTGACGAAGAGAATACGTCTTCACCTGTAAAAACGACGGTTGAATGGGATTTAGCTCTGGATGTAGCGATAGTATTCCCGCAATTTATTTTGCGCTTGCCGCGGAAGATGATTCAAACGGCAGGGGATAAATTATTGCAACAGATTGTTCGGCAGATCTCTCAACGCTTAACCAAAAAGGTTCAGAATGATTTTCACGCGACCCAGGGCATCGATTGTCCCTAGTGTCAGTCTAGGATTAGTAGAAACATATCAAACGCTTGTTATGGCGGGGCTACAGCATCCTAACTTTCTGTAAAAGACTGAGATAAAGCCTTTGTCCCCACGCTGTCGATGGTGGGTAGCTGAACATAAACAGTGGTGGGGAACAATCACTCGCCCTCGGATGACTCGTGTGCGGGGTGAAACTTTTGCAGATGGATAGAGTCATGGCATGGAGCTATTTTTCTGGAATTTTCAGAATATTTGGGCTTTACCTGTCCATCAGGCTGTCATAGAATCGTGCAAGTTAAGCGTCAAGTGATTCTGAAACTAGGGTAATTCAATCCATAGAAAGGTGGCTTTACTATCGTTCGCTGTTGTTGATGACTCCCCGTTATTGGCCTATGTTTTCGGCATTGATTCGTAATCTATTTCGCCAGCAGTCCTTCCAGGTTGCCTGTTTAGGGCTTTTTGGGGCGTTGCTGGCAGGTCCTGCGATCGCATTAGAGCTACGTGTTTCTCTGTTGCAGGAGCAAGATGAGCTGGTGGTTGGCAGCTCGACCCCTGCCAAGGTTGTCAATGGTCAAGGTTCTACTTTGGGCACCTTACCGGCCTTGGAAGGCTTTTTTGCTAAGTCCACCCCTGGAGCAGTGACGTTTTTTGGTCAAAGGGCTTGGCAGCTCTCTATTGAGCCCGCAGAAGATGGGTTTGTCTATATCAAGGACCGCTGGTATCGTGGGCAGGTCCGTTTAGTCACCACCGCTGGGGGGATTGCGGTTATCAATGAGATTGATCTAGAGGATTATATTGCTGGCGTTATTGGTAAAGAGATGCCTCGAACATGGCCGCAGGAAGCGTTGAAAGCGCAAGCCGTTGCGGCCCGTTCCTTTGCCCTTTATCGGCGGAGTAAACAGAAAAATCCACTGTATGACTTAGTCAATACCACCAAAGATCAAGTCTATGGCGGTATTGACGGTGAAGCGGAAAGTACCCGAACTGCTGTTAGAGCAACGGCTGGACAAGTTTTAACCTACCAAGGTTCAGTGGTTGAAGCATTATTCCATGCTAATTCTGGTGGTCACACTGAAAATTCTGAGCAAGTGTTCAGTGGTACTATTCCTTACCTGCGGGGTGTTCCCGATTTTGATCAAGAAGCGCCTAACTTTACATGGTCGGTCGATTTTTCCCAGTCCCAATTGCAACAAAGACTCCCTGGACTGGGTAATATTCTTGCAATGACGCCATTGGGGACTACGGCTCATGGCCGGGTCAAAGCGATCAAAATTGTCGGAGATCTGGGGGCTAAAACCATGAAGGGGCGTGAATTTCGCCGAGCTTTGAAGTTAAAGAGCACGTTGTTTACCATTGCACCTCAAGGCAATTTAGTCGCCAGCCAATCTCAATCCGTCGCTGGTAAGCCGTCTGGTTTCACCATTCAAGGTCGAGGTCATGGCCATGGGTTAGGGATGAGTCAATGGGGAGCGTTGGCTCTAGCTCAGAAAGGGACGACCTATCAACAAATATTGCATCATTATTATCGAAATACGGTTCTTCAGACTATTCAGTAACAAAATGGGCTAATTTCAAAGTTAGGTTACCCTTCCTGTTATCGCTATCCACTGTGCATGACTGAATCACCCATAGGAAAAATTTCATGACAAAAGTTGCCCTGATTACTGGCATTACGGGTCAAGATGGCGCGTATCTTGCCGAGCTATTGTTAGCCAAAGGCTATCACGTCCACGGGATTAAACGACGTGCCTCTCTCTTTAATACCGATCGCATTGATCACCTCTACCAAGATCCCCATGAACAGGATCGACGGTTCTTTCTGCATTATGGTGACTTAACGGATTCAACCAACCTGATTCGGATCGTTCAACAAGTTCAACCGGATGAGATTTATAATCTTGCCGCCCAAAGCCACGTTGCTGTCTCTTTTGAGACGCCTGAATATACGGCCAATGCGGATGGCCTAGGCACCTTGCGGCTCTTAGAAGCTATTCGGATCTTGGGGCTAGAGCAAAAGACTAGATTCTATCAAGCCTCGACGTCTGAACTCTATGGTCTGGTTCAAGAAATCCCTCAAACCGAAAAAACCCCGTTTTATCCTCGTTCTCCCTATGCCGTTGCCAAGCTCTATGCCTACTGGATTACGGTGAACTACCGGGAAGCCTATGGGATGTATGCCTGCAATGGGATTTTGTTTAACCATGAATCCCCCTTGCGAGGCGAAACCTTTGTTACCCGCAAAATCACGCGTGCGATCGCACGCATCCATCTAGGTAAGCAGAAGTGTCTGTTCTTAGGCAATATGGACTCCTTACGAGATTGGGGCCATGCTAGAGATTACGTTGAAATGCAATGGTTGATGCTTCAGCAGAATCAAGCGGAAGATTTTGTAATTGCCACCGGCCAACAATATAGCGTGCGTCATTTTGTCACAGTTGCCTGTCAAGAAGTTGGCATTCAGATTCGATGGGAAGGGGAAGGACTAGCAGAGAAAGGCTATGACCAAGAGGGTAACTGTATCGTCGCCGTCGATCCCCGCTATTATCGCCCCACAGAAGTGGATACGCTGCTCGGCAGCCCTGAGAAAGCGAAAGAGAAACTCAAATGGGTGCCTAAAGTGAGTTTCGAACAGTTGGTCGCAGAAATGATGGCAGAAGATGTGAAATCAGCCAAGCGAGATAAGATTATCGAAGATCATGGCTATCCCGTTCCCCTTGTCCATGAATAAAGCGATTCAGTGCACCACTATCTCAGTAAACTGTTTTGATCGATGTCCCCTAACCCTCGAATAGCTTCCATCGTCGCCTGCTGATGAAAGTTCTCCTGATTCACGGTCTAGGACGTTCACCCTTGTCTGTCTTCGGGCTGTCGCAATTCTTACAGCTAGAGGGGTATCAAACTGCACTATTTGGGTATTCCTCTTTGATTGAGCCCTATACCCAAATTATTGAGCGTCTGCAGGACCGACTGCTGGAGCTTGAGGCGGAGCCCTATGCCATTATTGCCCATTCTCTAGGGGCTGTTTTAGTGCGCTCTGCCCTAACTACTAAACCTAAGCTAACCCCCAATCCCATCATTTTGCTAGGTCCCCCGAATCAGTCTCCCCGGATTGCTCAGCTTGCCCGACGACTGAGTCCCTTCTCCTTCATAGCAGGCGAGTGTTTTCAGAATTTAGCTGACCCAAACTTTTTTCGACAGCTTCCGCCCCTTAGCCAAAAACATATCATCATTGCTGGTACAGGGGGTCCCCGAGCCCCCTGGCGTTTCTTTGGTGAAGAGATCAATGATGGGGTACTGACCCTACAAGAGATGCAGGTCCAAGAGTGTGAAGTGTTTCAGTCCGTCACGCCCTCCACTACCAAGGGCTGTCTCAAACTGCTGCTCCCGGTTCAGCACACACAAATGCTGAACCATGGCCTTGTGCAGCGAGCCATTATGGATATTTTGTCCGGTTCCAACCCACGGGCATCTTCCGAAACCCCAGCGCTGCCCTAGGCCATTCTTGACTACAGTAAAGGTATGACCTTCATCATTTGCGATCATCTGGATAAGGATTACCCGGTTGCCGTCAAAGAGCCTGGATTTAAAGGGACCCTATCCCACTTTTTTCAGCGACAGCACCGCCTGGTGAAAGCCGTTCAATCGGTCAGTTTTCAGATTGAACCCGGTGAAGTGGTTGGTTTTTTGGGACCCAATGGCGCAGGTAAAACCACGACTTTGAAGATGCTGACGGGGTTGATCCACCCGTCTGATGGACAAGTGCGCGTCGCCGGTCATATCCCCTTTCGGCGAAGTGCAAAGTTCTTAGAAAAAATCACGCTGGTGATGGGGCAAAAGCATCAGCTTCTCTGGGACTTACCCGCCCTGGATTCCTTAAAAATTAACGCAGCCGTCTACAAAATTAGTCATAAAGAATTCAAATATCGAGTCCAGGAACTATCAGATATGCTGGCTCTGGAGGGGAAACTGACTCAGCCAGTGCGAAAACTTTCCCTGGGAGAGCGCATGAAAGCAGAGCTATTAGCGGCCCTGCTTCATCGCCCGCAGGTACTGTTCCTAGATGAGCCGACGTTGGGCCTAGATGTAAATGCACAGGTGAGCGTGCGCGAGTTTCTGCGGGAATATAACCAGCGCTACGATGCCACTATTCTGTTGACGAGTCACTATATGGCGGATATTACTGCACTTTGCGATCGCGTCCTCCTGATCCATCAAGGTCAACTGATTTATGATGGTGCCCTCAATCAATTAATGGCCCGTTTTGCCCCCTATCGGGAAGTCAAATTAGAGCTGATGCAAGTTCCTGAACCAGCGGCAATGGCGACCTATGGTGAGGTGGAAGAGATCGCGGGTCGAGAAGCCCGAATTCTCGTCCGTCGAGAAGACCTGACTCATAGCATTGCTCAACTGTTAGCAAACTTCCAAGTCACAGACCTTACTGTGACCGACCCACCGATAGAAGAGATTATTGGGCGCGTGTTTCAATCAGGCACCGTTGCATGAATATGCTGGCCACTAGAATCAAGACTTTCCTGAGTATTTACTACGCCTACATGCTGGAGTATCGGGCCGAGCTTCTGCTCTGGGTACTAGCGAACTCTCTACCCCTGATTATGATGGGGGTTTGGTCGCAAGCCGCAGAAGGAGGACAATTCTCCCTAACATCCCTGGATGTTGCTCGTTACTTTATCGCGGTCTTTATCGTTCGCCAGTTCACCATTGTTTGGGTAATTTGGGATTTTGAACGAGAAGTGGTCGAAGGCAAGCTTTCCCCGCGCTTGCTTCAACCTATCGATCCGGTTTGGCATCATGTCGCAGGCCATGTATCTGAACGATTGGCTCGGCTTCCTTTCTCAGCAGGACTAGTTATCTTATTCTTTATCCTTTACCCCCAGGCGTTTTGGCTGCCCAGTCCGATGGGACTTATTTGGGGCTGTATAGCAACGGTGTTGGCATTCACCTTACGCTTTATTATTCAATACACCTTCGCCCTGTTCGCGTTTTGGGTTGAGCGGGCAACGGCCATCGAGCAACTATGGTTTTTATTCTATTTATTCCTATCTGGAATGATTGCTCCCCTTGACTTATTCCCTGACACTGTTCGCGCCATTATCGTGTGGACTCCTTTCCCTTACCTCATCTATTTCCCGGTTAGTCTGTTTGTTGGATTACCCACCCCTATTGCCAAGAGCTTCTTAGTCATGCTGCTGTGGTGCGGCCTGGGGCTGGTAATCAACCGCTGGTTATGGCGACGAGGGATCAAACAGTATTCTGGGATGGGGGCCTGAATCGTTAACAGAGAGCCTGAGCAATGGCTTGGGCCACACCTCGAAAGCATTCAGGTTCAATACCTGGTACCTTATCTGAGGTAAATGAGGTTTGGGCTGTCATCACTGATTCCACAGCCGTTTGCAGGTTTCGGGCTGCATCCCGTTCGCCCAAATGTTGCAACATGAGGACACCAGACAATATCAAAGTAGTTGGATTCTCAGACAGTGGAACGACTGGGGGCGACAGTACATCAAAAACAGCGTATTGATCGCCAATATAGGCACTAGGAGCGCCCAATTCCCCCATCATGCCAACACAAAGATGAGAGAGCAGATCACCATAAGAATTTGGCATGACCAAAACGTCAAACGCCTGCGGATCTTGGATGAGTTCCATCAGCAGTAAGCTAACCGCTCGATCTTCAAACTGGATGTCAGGGAACTCTTTGGCAATTTCATGAGCAATTTCAAGAAAAAG
Source organism: Acaryochloris sp. IP29b_bin.137 (assembly GCF_028285745.1). Taxonomy (GTDB): domain Bacteria; phylum Cyanobacteriota; class Cyanobacteriia; order Thermosynechococcales; family Thermosynechococcaceae; genus Acaryochloris. The sequence continues at coordinate 15,736 of NZ_JANQOP010000355.1, forward strand.
GCCGTCTGACGACATCATGACATTAGCTAAATGGACAGCGGTGACTTTATGTCTCTGATTTAACCGCGCATAGTTGAACGCAAACTCAACGATCTGCCCACTGCCTTTGACAGAAATGGGTTTAATACCTACGGCAGAATCTTCTCGAATTCGCTTGCCAGATAACTTTGATAGAAAGGAGCGAGCGTCGGCTGCCTCTACGGAAGTTCGCTCAAATTCGATCCCCGCATAGATATCCTCTGTATTTTCCCGCACAATGACCAGATCAAGATTCTGAAAAGGGCCTGACAGGACTGATCTTGCAGGCCGAAGATTCGCATAGAGGGCCAGCTTGTCTTGAATCAGAGCATCAATGATCTGTGGATCTTGGCCACTGGCTAAGGTCAATGGTCCTTTGAGAGCTGTCCTTGTTTTTCGAATCCCATTAACCAGATAATTTGAGAGTGGAGTGACATCACTGCTCAAAATTTCGTCGTTAAGATCGAGGACTTGCCAGTCGATAGAAACGCCAGTGGCATCAATCGCTGTCTGAGCTGCATCCGCAACTACTGCATCTTTTCCACTCCCTCGGATTAAGGTGACTGGATATCCCATTTTATTGATTTCCCCTCACACAATGCAGACAATGACAGGTCGTTAATGGCAGAGGGTGGAGCATCGGAGTCAGCTATTTCCCTCTCAATCCGGCTATCCAAAACTGATTTGCAGTGGAAGCACCTGGTATACTCCATCAGGAAATGGACGTTACGTCTATTGTTAGGTTACCCATCTAAACGAACCAGGGTGCTGCCCCCCTTCGAGAAAAGACATGTCCCGACCCCAGCCCATTATCTACACCCACACTGACGAAGCACCTGCTCTAGCAACCTACTCTTTGCTCCCCATCTTCAGAGCCTTTACCCAGATCGCAAATATCGAAATTAAAACAAGCGATATTTCGCTGGCAGGGCGAATTATTGCGAATTTCCCGGAACGGCTGACAGCAGAACAACGACAATCGGATGCCCTTGCGTATTTAGGTGATCTCGCAACCTCTCCCGATGCAATGATTATTAAGCTTCCCAACATCAGCGCTTCTATTCCCCAATTGACCGCAGCTATTCAGGAATTACAAGCTCAGGGCTATGATATCCCTGATTATCCAGCCAACCCTCACAATGATGCAGAAGTCACCATCAAAGAGCGGTATGCCAAAGTGCTGGGCAGTGCCGTGAATCCCGTCCTCAGAGAAGGCAATTCAGATCGTCGGGTAGCAGCTGCAGTCAAGCGTTATGCGCAAACCCACCCTCACTCAATGGGCCGTTGGACCTCAGATTCCAAATCTCATGTTGCCCATATGAATTGTGGAGATTTTTATGGCACAGAACAATCCACAGTAGTGAACAAAACCGGTGAAGTCAAGATCTGTCTAACCTCGAATAAGGGGAACACTCAAATCCTGAAAGAGAATATTCCGGTCTTAGCAGGCGAAGTTATTGATGCTGCCGTAATGCAAGTCAAGCACTTACGAGCGTTTTATGAGCAAGAAATGAACTCAGCAAAGGCAGAGAATATTCTGCTTTCGCTGCACGTCAAAGCGACGATGATGAAGGTTTCTGACCCGATACTCTTTGGCCATGCAGTGACTATTTTTTTCAAAGACGCTTTTATCAAACATGCAGAGACGTTTCAACAGCTTGGGATCAATCCCAACAACGGCTTGGGGGAACTTTACACCAAAATCAAGACACTGCCTGAGCCGCAGCGAGTTGAGATTGAGCAAGATCTGGAGGCTGCCTACCTTCATCGCCCTTCCCTAGCAATGGTGAACTCAGATCAGGGGATTACCAATCTTCATGTTCCGAGTGATGTCATTATTGATGCGTCCATGGCTGCAGCGATTCGGAATTCTGGCAAAATGTGGGGCTCGGACGGCAAACTCCATGATACGAAAGCGCTTATACCTGATCGCAGCTATGCCACCATGTATCAGGAATGCATCAACTTTTGCCAAACGCAGGGAGCCTTTGATGTCCGGACGATGGGCAATGTTGCCAATGTGGGCTTGATGGCTCAGAAGGCTGAAGAATACGGTTCCCACGATAAAACCTTTGAAATTCCAGCGAGCGGAATCGTTCAGGTTATAGATGAGTCGGGCCAGGTATGGATGGAACATGCGGTCGAGGCAGGAGATATCTGGCGGATGTGTCAGACCAAAGATATCCCTATCCAAGATTGGGTCAAACTGGCCGTTGCAAGAGCACGTGCCACAGGGGCTCTTACGATCTTTTGGCTCGATCAGAATCGTCCCCACGATGCCAATTTAATTGAGAAGGTAAAGCATTCCTTGACCTGCCATGACACCACGGATTTAGATATTCGAATTCTGCCTTCTGTGGCGGCGATGCGGTTGACCTGTGAGCATATCAAAGCAGGGAAAGACGTGATTTCCGTGACGGGGAACGTCTTACGAGATTATTTAACGGATTTGTTTCCTATTTTGGAATTGGGGACTAGCGCCAAAATGTTGTCCATCGTCCCCCTCTTGGCGGGAGGCGGATTGTTTGAGACTGGGGCTGGTGGCTCTGCCCCCAAACATGTCCAGCAATTTCTGACAGAAGGACATCTGCGTTGGGACTCGTTAGGAGAGTTTCTGGCGCTAGCCGTTGCCTTGGAAGAACTGGGACAGAAGACTCACAACGACCTTGCCTTGACCTTGTCAAAGGCATTGAATCAGGCCAATGGCCACTACCTAGAAAAGGCTAAATCCCCCTCCCGGAAGGTCAATGAACTGGACAATCGGGGAAGTCATTATTACCTGGCGCTTTATTGGGCCCAAGCTTTGGCCGAACAGGATGAAAATATTGCTCTTCAAACCCAATTTGCTGAGGTTGCCCAACAACTGCAAGATCATCAAGCGTTAATCTTGGCAGAACTCAATGGGGCTCAAGGACATGCAGTCGATATCGGTGGATACTACTGCCCCAACATTGAGAAAGTGAGGGAGGCCATGCGTCCAAGCCCTACATTCAATGCCATCGTGGCATCCGTGAATCAGATCGCGCCTTAATCCTAGAGAGGGATCGGGTTTACCACAGCGGTTCTTTAGCCGGTTGCCCCGAGCCTGGTCCCCAGAGAGGTTCTTGTCTGCGAGGCGCAGGTGCTGGGGCAGGCCGAGGCGCACGCCTTACGGGAGCAGGTGCTGGGGCAGGCCGAGGCGCTACATAGGTAGAGCGGGGGGGATTGGCGGGGGAAGATCGAACGGGAACAGAGGCCGCTTGTGCTGCTTGTGCCGCTTCTAATCGTCGTTGGGCTTCAGCAGCGGCAGCAATTTTTTTCTGCCGTTGCTCATTTAAGGCTTTGAGCCGTTGCTCAAAATCCTTTTGTTTCGATGTGACCTGGGCAGCGATAAAAGTATCCTGGGGAATGCCTTGTAAGAGTTTGATGGCTTTTTCCCATTCGGCTTTGTGCTGATCAAGGGTGGCAATGGAATCATCACTTTTGGCTTTCTGTTGGACCGCTTGAGCAACGGTGTTGGCTTGCTTAAAGGTCTCGTCTGCCTTTTGCTCTTTTTGCAGCTTAGCGTCCATGGACTTTCTTTCCGCCTGATAGGTTGCTACTTCCTGCTTGGCTTGAGCATAGATTTTGACATTCTTAGGAATTTTATTGATTTCAGCGATCGCCTCATCCATCTGTTCCTGGGCTGCTTGGATATTAGCCAGGGTTTTGGCCTCTTTGAATTGGGTTTGGGCTGCTTGAGCCTCTTCTACGGCCTGGTCAAAAGTGGCTTGGAATTGAATGTCAGGCGAACAATTATTCAGGACGGTACAGACCGCTTGGATATGAGGTGAGGTGAAAGCCAAGGCAGTTCCCCCCATGAGCACGGCGATCAAACCACCCGTTAGCACTTTAGTCCGATTGATCCGGCTTGTTGTGTGGGGGGGACGGGGAGAGACCGCGACGGTCTCAGGAGGCATGGCTTCTGCCAGCTTGCCTGCAGGCATCCCTGCTTGAGGGGTGGTGGGGGTGGAATAGGCCTGTTGAACCGTAGCCTCAGCTTGAGGAACCCCGTTGCCAGAAGCCTGAGGAAGATTAGTCGGTTGTTGGGCAGTCGTTTCTAACTGTTGAACGGTATTTTCTGCCTGAGCGGTGGTTCCGGCCTGCTGAGCCGTTTCAGGGATAGGGGAGGGTTGAGCAGGGATTCCACGGTTATTTCGGGGATTGACGACTGTTTCAGGTAGAGGTTCAAGAGGGCTTGAGGGAGGGGCTTCTGCTTCTTTTGCTGCCATCAAGCTTTGGATAGCTAATAAGGCTTCATTGGCCGATCGATACCGCTGTCGGTAATCGTACAGCACCATTTTTTCTAACAGCGTCGCAAAGGCGGGTGAGACAGAAACACGATCGCGCCAGGCAATCTCCCCCGTATGCTCATCTTCCGGCAATTCGCCAAAGGAAGGACGCAACCCAGTCAAGGCCTGGATGGCAATGATCCCCACCGCATAGACATCACTACAGAGGCGGGGCTGACCTCGAAACTGTTCGCTAGGCATATAGCCTGAGGTGCCAATCAGGACCGTGCGCGGCATTTGCGTCGCTGAGTCCGCTAGCTGGGTCGTGACCTGCTTCACGGCCCCAAAATCAATCAGTACAAGCTTGCGATCGCTCTTGCGCCGAATTAAATTAGAGGGCTTAATATCTCGATGAATAACTTGCTGGTCATGGACAAATGACAAGACTTCCAGGATATCCTGTAATAGTTGAATAACGGTTTCTTCATCGAGTTGCTCACCGAGAATTAATTCGTCCGCAAGGCTATCGCCTTCGACATACTCTTCAGCGAGATAGAATTCTTCACCATCTTCAAAGTGGGCAAGCAAACGCGGAATTTGGGGGTGATCTCCAAGCTGATGGAGGACCTTCGCTTCCGAATCAAATAGACGCCGGACCGTATGGAGCAAAGCCGGCTCATGGGAGCCCGTTTTCAGCTTTTTGACCACGCATTGGGGAGAATCAGGAAGATGGGTATCTTCAGCCAAGAAAGTTTCACCAAAGCCACCTTCTGCTAAGGGTTTAACAACGGAATATCGTCCTGCCAGTTTGCGTCCTAACATAGGGTGGATCTCAGCGTTTAAACAGATGTGAAACAATGAAGGGGATTTCTTTTCAGAGCACGAACAGTGTCACTCTCGGTAATCACTCTAACACCAACCACAGACCAACCGCCCGCAGGTCTTTTTGTGGCGTTACATGGATGGGGATCTAACGCTGCAGACATGGCTTCGCTGGCGCCTAATCTTCATCTACCCACCCATCAGTTCTATTTTCCCAATGCTCCTTTCCCTCATCCCCAGGTATCAGAGGGCTACATGTGGTATGACCTCAATACTCAAGACGGTCTGCCCGACAGTCGGCAACGTCTCTTAGATTGGTTGCCATCCCTCGCCGAAGAAACTCAAGTCCCTTTAGAGCGGATGATTCTGGCCGGATTTTCGCAAGGCGGGGCCATGACCCTAGAAATCGGTAGCCGCTTGCCCCTAGCCGGGCTAATTTGTCTCAGCGGTTATTTACATCCCTCCCTACAGTCTTTGTTGAGCCCCCAAACACCGCCTGTCCTGCTCATTCATGGCCAATATGATCCAGTAGTACCGATCAGTGCGGCTCAAACCGCCGAGCAACAGTTGCGCCAAAGGGGCGTCTCAGTCCAATATCAAGAACTTCCCATGGCCCATGAAGTCAATGCCGAAGCGTTAGACCTGGTCCAGGACTTTGCCCAGTCACTCATGGCTTAAGGGGGATCAAGAGGGCTAAACGCAACCTCATTGTTTTACACAACTGATTCCGGCTCTCAGTCCTTTGCAAAGCCTTGTTAAATCGGGATTAATTGGGGTAAGGAAAAATTAAATGCAAATTCCATATTGAAAACCCCTATAAGCTTGTAACAGCGGTCTGATAGACTTGTAGACTAGTACTTAAAGATACAAAACAAATAAAGTAGCAGTTACTTTAAGACACAGACGCAAGACACAGTCAGGCATTTAGGAGGAATCTTTGCGTGGATAACGTTATCGGCCTAGAGATCATTGAGGTGGTTG
>NZ_JANQOP010000088.1 GCF_028285745.1 Acaryochloris sp. IP29b_bin.137
TTGGATGGAGCGCTGTAAGATCCTGACTAAGAACTTTGAGCGAACGCTTGTGAATGCAAAAGCGCAAATGGACTTGTGCTTTGTCAGGCTTATGCTTAAGAGGCTTGCGGCCAGGTCTTAAGATCTCAAATGGGTTCTATAAACATTTGTTTTCAGCTACCTGTTCTCTCACCATGGTATCGACTTGCTCAACAGTTAATGGATGGTAGAAGAAGTATCCTTGCCCATATTCACAGCCTAGGCTTTTGACAGCAGCTAATTGTTCTGCGGTTTCTATCCCTTCAGCAATCGCCTCCATTTTCAACGTATGGGCTAACACGACAATCGTACGGGCAATTTCCAAACGGTCAATGTTTTTGTCAAGACATTGAATGAAGGAGCGGTCTACTTTTAGCGTGTCAACTTTATATTTGTGTAAATAGGTTAAAGATGAGTAGCCCGTGCCAAAATCATCCACATGGATGTGAAGACCTAATGCCCTGAGCTCCGACAATCTCTGGGCTGCTAACTCCGGATTCTTAATTAAGGCACTTTCAGTGATTTCCAGTTTTAAACGAGTTGCGTCAAATCCAGTATCATCAAGGATGTTGGCTACTTGATCAACTAAATTTGGTCTAGAAAAATGGTGACCAGATAGGTTGACACTAATGCCCCACTGTCTGTCAGGGGGCAGTTGTTCTTGCCAAGCATGCATCTGTTGGCACGCTTGGCGGATTGCCAACAGATCTAATTGCACGATCAGATCTGTTTCTTCAGCAATAGGGATGAAGCTTTCAGGTAGTAATAACCCTCGTTGAGGATGTTGCCAACGGGTTAGGGCTTCAAACCCAACAATACTTTGATCCACTAATGAAACAATAGGTTGGAACCGCAAGGTTAATCGCTGGTCTGTAATGCTTCTTCTTAAGTCTTGCTCTAGGGTTAGCTGCCCCTTGACTTGGGTATGCATACTGGCATCAAAAACAGCATAACAGCCCTTGCCATTGGCTTTTGCATGGTACATAGCGATATCTGCATCCCGAATTAGTTCATCAGCCAAGTGATAGCGAGAATGACCTTGAACAATACCAATACTGGCAGAATTGAACAGCTCGTAGTTTCCCAGATCAAAGGGGATGGCTAGCTCAAGATTGATCCGTTTTGCCAAATGGCAGACACTATTGATATCTGCAATCTGCTCTAAGAGAATGGCGAATTCATCTCCACCAAACCGGGCAACCGTATCAGTGGGTCGGATACAGTTTTGTAGCCGATGAGCAGTCGCGATCAGCAACTGATCACCGATGGGATGCCCTAAGCTATCATTGACAATTTTAAAGCGATCTAAATCCACAAATAAAACTGCAAAAGGGGGATTGTTATACCTTTTATTGAGATCAATTAAATGCTGGAGGCGATCTGTAAACAATTCCCGATTCGGCAAATCCGTTAAAGAATCATAGTAGGCATGATGGAAAAGTTGTTGATTGGCCGCTAGCCGTTCGGAAATATCTCGAAATACGATGACCGCACCACGGGGCTGATTCTGATCGTCAAGGATGGGAACAGCGCTATCTTCTATGGGTATTTCCTGCCGATTTTTAGTGATCAAGTAGGTGTTCTCCGGTAAGAGCACATCCTTATGATCTTTCAAAACCTTTTTGAGTGGGTTCTCCAGGCTATTTCTAGCTGTTCCGGTAATCAAAGACATCACATCGTTGATATCTTGACCAATAGCATCTTCCTTCTTCCACTCCGTAATAGTTTCAGCGACTCGATTCATGTACCTCACCAATCCCTGATTATCAGTGGCAACCACAGCATCCCCAATGCTTTCAAGAATGGTATACAACCAAGTTTTCTGTTCCTTAACTTTTTGCTCAGCTCGATGTTTGTGTAATGCAATTTCAATACTCGTCAGCAACTCGATAGGCTCGAAAGGCTTGAGGATATAACTAAAGGGTGAAACAAGTTTGGCTTTACCTAATGTTTCGGAGTCACCGAAAGCTGTTAGAAAAATAATCGGGATATCGAATTGATCGGTAATACAACCTGCAGCTTCAATGCCATCCATGTCCCCATGTAAGTGAATATCCATCAACACTACATCGGGCTGAAATTCCTGGGTCAATTGAATGGCACCTGATCCAGTTTCAACAATTCCAGCAACTTGGTAGCCTAATTTAAGTAATTGATTTTTAATGACTAGGGCTAACAGTTCTTCATCTTCAACCACTAGAATTTTTGCAGGAGTTATGGAGATAGAATGTTGCTGTTGTGGTTGCAGGACTGACATAGAGTTAAGCATTAACACCCTAGCTGAGAGCAATGGATCCGAAGAGAGATCCTTGATCCTAGACTTAGAATTAGAGAGTTCAAACTCCGTCGAGCTAAAGTCTTCACTATCCACGGATATTTGTCACTCACCTGTAGAATGGGAGTTTTCTGTTTTACGGGCTCATCCGTCTGGAAATTAGCCCAATCTAATGTGTGTGGATAAAGTAGATGTAATGCTTGAGGTATCACTGAAATCAGTGTCCCAGGCATTGCTAAACCAATTATGGCAGTTTGAATCTTGAGCATCCCTGATAACCAGTAGATTGAATTCCACGGCATCAAGATTTTCTGTGTATGGGTGGTGCTTAAGACAGCAAATCTTGGCTCTAGTCGCTGAACAGACTGAGAAAAAGGTAAATCATCATGTTGGTGAATAAGGTGGATTCTCACCAACTGAAATGAAAAAGAGATTATCCTAATCAATCGTTCGGATACATCGTATAACCCGTTTAGGTTGGATTGCCACAGATAGCAGTGCCCAGGTGTTCTCAGGGCAATTAGGATGAAATGATTGTGACTCCCCCCTAGCATTTCTGTTCTTATAGCGAAAATTTTGTTTGAAAACCTATAACTAGTTTATTTTCCTGTATTTTATTGAATTGTCTTCAAAATGTAATGTTTTGTAGGTATATATTTCAAAGAATTGCACTTTCAGAGACTGATGGATCCTGTTGACAAGCCCAAAATAGGTATCTTTTCACTTTATCTAGAACAGATTTATATATCTTGCAATAATCCAACCGTTAAATGCACGATTGATATTGCCCCCCTAAACCAGCGATCAATAAATTGGTCATACATGACTGGCTGGCTGAACCTAGGGCAGTATTTAAGTCTGGGCTGCTAAGACGCTCGTAATTACCCACTGCTACTGTCATTTCTGGCAAGGAAGAGATTAAACTGCCAACAAAGTAATGAATTGTTGGGAATAAGCTGTATTGAACGAATTTTGCTTGATAGAGTTCAGACCAGACCGCAAAAAAATCATTCAAGATGTAGCATGATAAACAGAGGACAACGACACCTAGAAAAAATCGAGACCAGCTTGCCTCAAAGGTTGCATCTGCAATATCTTCATATAATTCTGGTCGAGAATATTTCAGCTTTGATTCAAAAAACAGAAAAATACCGACACCACAAAAGCAGACTGTTGTTGCCGTAAAAAGGCTCGTTTGATCTAATCCTTGGCTTACTCTTGAATGATGAAAGAATTGACAAGTCCCTGTTAAAATCCAGTAGACTGAGCTGGCAAAGCCAAACATTAAAAGCGACATCATCATATGCCAGTAAATCAATTTTTTCTCTCGCTTTGCCAATACCATCAAGAATTTTATATTTCTATTTTTTAGTTTTAAAATCCACTTGCAAATAAGAGCAATTGGTGAGACCAAAAATATTAAATAAATATTGGACAGATTGGAGCCAAGAGGTGTGGCAATTCCTCCCAGTCGGCCCAAACCAAACAAAGACACCAACATGATGCCCAATTCTGGAAGATTGGTTGTGGAGTTTATGACGAGAGTGCGCTGATTGTTACTCCATAATGATCCCGCTAAACCAGCGGCTGAACTCGTCGCCAATTCAGTTGATCTTGGAATGGCACCAAAGCTGACTACAATCACGATGAGGAGGGTGAATGCTAAAAAGGGAATTTCACCGATGGAGTGATGGAGTTCTAGAAGAACATTCCGTAAATCTGGCATTAGAAAAAGGACGATTATATTTAGTATTGATATGAATAGTTTGACCATATCATTCAGATAGTTCTGACAGTCAGTCCTGAGATCTAAAATGAGAATCGAAGAACCCAATGGCTGTCAATAACTAGCTTTCTGAGCTGAGAAATCAAACTATTCCCTCATTTCACTCTGCTCATTAAAAAGGTTGTTCAGTCGATTTAATTCATCCGAACTGGCATAGGTGAAGTTCCCTGAGAGAATGCCTGTTACATTACGGAATGGCATACCGATATGCATTCCCGTTCCATCAATGGTGAATTCACGAATCTCCTTATCGTGTTTAGATCCGCGCATCTTGAGTACCGTTATTCCTCTCAACATCTCTCCATACATTTCCACGTATCGGAGCAAGATGATGGAATCAGTAATGGTAGAGATATGAGATTCAGTCACCGAAGCTCCCCCTAACAGAGTGGGGGTCGTTGCAGTAAATAACCCCGCCATTTTCCGATGCTTAATAAACGAGGTTAACCCGATGACAAATTCTCGGAACCCCTTTTCACTAGACACTCGTTCAAGAGCCGAGAGACTATCCACTGCTACTCGATTGGGTTGGTAATCCTCAATGATTTCCTTCATCCTGATCAGGTGATCTTCCAAACCAGATGTTTCGGGGTAGCGGCAGACGACCCTCAAATGGCCATTTGCTGACTCCGTTTCAAAGTCAATGCCCCAACCTGATGCATTGCGAAAGAGTTGGTCTTGACTTTCTTCAAAGGCGAAGAGCAAGCAACGCTCCCCCGCTTCTATTCCTCCACCCATAAATTGAGTCACCATCAGGGTTTTTCCCGTTCCCGTCGCCCCAGACGTGAGAATGATGGAATCGCGGAAAAACCCTCCTCCGCACATATGGTCCAGCTCGTTAATGCCAGATTGGATGCGAATATCCGAAGACTGCTGCTGAAGTTGGATGGCGGAGAGGGGAATAACTTCAATCCCTTGGCGAGGTAAAACTGTAAATGGATACTCCCCTTTTTGATGGGAGGTACCCCGAAATTTGAGGATCTCGATGGTCCGCCGACGCTTCTCCCCTTCTAGGATATTTCGGAGAATAACCACATTATCAAGGACAAACTCTTCTACCCCATATCGAGCAATATCCCCATATTCCTCCGTACGTTCAGCCGTTAAGACTGCCGTTACTTGCAACTGTCTTAGGGCACCAATCAACTGAAACAAATCTCCCCGAATCAGAGCAGTATCTCCCAATTGCGTAAAAATGGCCCCTAATGAGTCAATGGCGACACGCTTGGCCTGGGTTGTCTCAATGGCATATTGAATCCGTGCTAAAACGGGAGCCATGTCGTACTCCCCCGTGACAACGGGTTTTTCACCGAGTACTGGGGAGACATCTACAAACTTCCAGAGATTGTCAGCCTCCCAGTTCTCAATGGTCCACCCAAACCCCTGCATATGTTTGCGGATTGCGGCGGGGGACTCTTCAAACGTGACAAAGACTCCAGCCTCTTGAGCTTCTACAATTCCCTTTGCTAGAAATTGATTGGCAAAAACGGTTTTGGCGCTACCCGCAGTACCTGCTACTAACGTACAAGTCGAGTGAGGTAAGCCTCCTTCAGCAATCAGATCAAAGCCAGGAATACCAGTTTTCAACTTCTCAACAAACGGTGGGGGCTGTTCTTGTTTTGAGGACTCTGCATTCATAGGATTGACCTTAATCACTAATAGGGGCACTCAGGATCTGGTTCGAGTTCCGAAATCACTCGCTCGGATTGGGAGAGATCACCAACCAACCGCTTGATTGGTGGAGGACTTTCTTTAACCAGCGTTGGTGTCACCGTAATGTTGGCAAGTTCAGCCAATTGTGGGGATTTAATCACATCAATTATCTCAATGTCACAATTCTCTTCAAATTCCACTCGGCATATTTGTTTGAGGTTGGTCACTGCTCGTCTGGATAGTAGAGAGTATCCCGAAATATAGAGCTTGAGATGAAGTTTGCTCATCTGACCGAAGTGAAAAGGTGAAGTTCCCACGGAAAAAACGTTTGTAAAATAGGGAAATCTACTAACATCGCTCTAGGACAGCTCATGATGAATTTCGACAGAAGTTGGATCGGGTCGAGGGCCTGCAACAAGATGGAATTTTCGATAGTAGGAAGCCAAGTACCCCATTAGCTGGAGTACCATAATCCTCGCTTCTTCCATATAAGCCTCTGCTTTAACACTCGACATCTGGGCGATTCTCGGTTTAATCGCCATCGTATGTAAGGCAATAACATCCCTAGGGCTAGCTTGGAGAAATCCCAATTGCTGGGCAATGCCACGCATTTGCTCCCCAATACTATGGGTAACTCGAAACTGTCGTTGATCCATGGCGAGATCTAAGAGCTGTGCGTAATACTCAACTAGTCTCTGAAACTCTGCTGAGACCGTTTCTTCCAAGGGCAAATTGCAGTAAAGCTTAGAAGCTACAACTGTGGCCTGATAGTTCGTTAACTGTTCTAAGAGTGAGAGTTCTCGTTCTCGCTGATGCTGCCAATGTTCTGTTTGTGAGGATAACCTCCAACGCTGTCTTTCAATGGCATATCGAATAGAGCGTATGAGTAATCGACTATCAATTTGTCCCTTGACTAGATAATCTTGAGCACCCTGACGTACCGCTTCAATAGCAGCAGCCGTGTCTTCAAAACTACTAAGAATAATAATGGGCAGTTTTGGTGCTTGAGTATGGATCTGATTAAAGGTATGAATCCCATCACAATCAGGTAAGGAGAGATCCAATAACACTAAATCAAAATAAGGTTCACTCAATTGAGATAGTGCACCATCAATGTGTTGAAGGGTAGTAATGACAAACGGAACTGATTGCACCATTTGCATCAAAAGGGTGTAGACAATCCTCCCGTCTCTTCGTTCATCGGCAATTAGGAGAATCCGAATCGGAGCAGTGGAGTTATTCCCCTGAGGTTTACTTATAAATTCACCTTTACCGTTCAATAGCTATCCTTGACTACCAGTAAATCGATATTCGAAGCCCTTAATAAACGTATGCTTGAATCTATACCAATCCACTGCTGTTTCAAAATCAAAGCTACTTATCTAAACGGCTTGTAATGAGCAAATAGAAAAAATATATTGAAATTAGTCAGTTTTGGTATATGACAATCAAAAAATCAAATTTGTAAAGTTGAGTCATAGGCTAGGCAAAACTCAGTGCTTTCGTCAAAACTATATCTTTAAGTTCGATATAAGTATAGTCATGACATAAGACTCGCCCGGATTTTTTAATGTGTAAACAAAATTAATGATTATCGATTGAGAGGTCTGGCCTCTCAAAAAATATTCCAATCCTCACAAGTTTCTCAAATTTGAAATCTATAATTGTAGGGTTTGAGCTTTGTTAATCACTTTTATCTAAAACAATTAATAATACTTATGGATCTCTGTCCTTGTTGTTCTAATACATTACTGAGACAAGTTCGATTTGATCAAGTTTACTGGTTTTGTCTACATTGTTGGGCAGAAGTATCCCCGCTAAAATCTAATCTCTTTCAAAATCAATCCTCTCGCTCTCGACCACATTCTATGCATTTCGTCTCAGATATACAAAAGACCTATCCTAGTCCTAGGAATAAGAAAAGCACTTCGCATTCAAAGTCAAATGCATAATCAAAAAAAGCTCTTTTCAAAAAGTGAAATACTTAAGATAAATAAAAAATGATTAATTTGTTTTATAGGCTCATTTTTACTGATACTGAGGATGATTTTAGTTTTAAGCACTACTCTTAAAATGGATCATTCTTCCTTTCTGAATTCTTTTACCTCATAAGCTGTTTATCTAGTCAATGATCGAGTTGTCAAACTAATGTCTAAAAATAATGTTATAAAATTCTTGGAAGAAATCTCAAGAAATAAGCAATTAAAAGATAAAATTAATGTTGTTTCCAATAAAGATGAATTTATTAACTTAGGTCAAACAACAGGATTTGAGTTCTCGTCTAGAGATATTAATGAATTAATTGATGAGTTGAAGAATAAACCTAAATTTTTAGGTTTGCTAGCTGAATCCATTCTGGCAATATTTAGTCCTGCTCATGATAATTATCCAGCTACTGGTACGCAGCCTTTCTATGGAGAGGATAATGCTGAATAATCAACAGATAACTGACGCGAGTACAACTACACAATCATTGTCATCAGATCCCATTTATTGTAAATACTTAAATCCGACCAATCATATTCAAATCACGAGGATTTCTAACATACCCAACTGGTATTTTGAGCGAGTCGTCTTTCCTCAACAGCAGTTGGCATTTACAGCACCTCCAGGTGCCCGACTGGAAGTTCATACCAGTGAATTAGCTAGCTCGATACTTTCAGATCGGATTCCTTGTATAAGGTTGCAAGTAGACAAGCCCCCTAAAATTTAGGGTATGTCCTTTCTAGATGTTTGAAAAACAATTTCTTGCTAGTCAATTTTTTCGATGGTAGGATAAATTGCTTGAACTTTAATAGTTTGAGAAGATTATTGAGCTAATTTGGGTATCCAAGAATAAAGCAAGAGATAACCTTAACCTCAACTGGATCCAAATCCAGTTGCTGTCTGGAAAAGCTTAGAATCTCGTCTGGATACTCCCTTCAGAAATAATAGGATAGATCTCCTATTGGAGATGGCTTGAGACTGCTCAAGCCATCCTAGAAAAGATTGCAACCTGGATGCTGACTACATCGATCTGCATCAGCAATACCATGCTTGGGATCCTCGAACTCACTGTCATCAGATATCTCCTGAACAAATGTCAGATGAGGCTTCGATGTAAATCAATATTTCATCTTCTTTGTCCTTCTGAGAATGTCAACCTAAAATAAGAACATTCTAAAAACTTAAAAAAATATTAAATATTGTTCATCTTTCATTTGTGCAAGGAGGATTTATGCATCTTCATCTCATTAATGGGTCCTCTAATCGCAAACTTCAACTCTTCCTCTTTTGTGTAGGTGAATAACAGCATGTTGATCCACTCGATTAGAGAGAGGTAATTTTAGTGTCTCAAGGCCAGAATAGTGAGAAGGAGTCAAATCATCACCAAACGATAGATGAGTTCTTCGTCATCGCAATTGGTGCCTCGGCAGGTGGGCTTCAGGCGTTAGAGTCTTTTTTCTCTCATTTACCTGAAAACCCTGGCGCTGCTTTTGTAGTAGTGCAGCACCTCGCACCAGACTTCAAGAGCCTGATGCCAGAAATTCTTCAGCGTCGAACGTCTTTGCCCGTCCGTTCAATTGAAGACAGCATGGTTTTAAGGCCCAATGTTGTTTATGTCCTCCCCCCACGCAAGACCCTGCGCCTTAACAAACAACAACTGAGATTACGCAAACAACCCGACACCCTCAATTACCCTATCAATGAATTTTTTCAATCATTAGCTCAAGAATGGGGAGAAAGAACGATATGTATTTTGCTATCTGGAACGGGTAGTGATGGGACCCAAGGGTTGCAAGATGTTAGTCGTGCAGGAGGTGTTGCTTTGGTGCAGTCACCGGAGACCGCACAGTTCACTAGCATGCCCACAAGTGCGATTCCTTCTGGATTAGTGGATGAAATTCTCTCTCCCCAAGAATTGGCTCAAGTTGTCTATGACATCGTCAGATTGTCTGCGAGCTATCCTGGCTATACCTCAGAAGAGTCTGGCCTCGTCGATCCAAATCAACTACAACAGATTTTGGATATTTTGGCTGAGCGCGAACAAATCGATTTCTCCCACTACAAAATTAGTACGCTGAGTCGCCGGATTACCCATCGCTGTGCCCTTTTACGATGCAGTAATTTAGAGAATTATATTCTCCTGTTGGAGTCATCCGAAGAGGAACAGAAGCTGTTGCGCCAGGATTTATTGATCAACGCAACCCGTTTCTTTCGAGATCCTCCTGCCTGGCAATATTTAGAAACCCAGGTCCTCCCCAACCTGATCGAGGGGTTATCGATTCATCAACAATTAAGGATATGGGTATCCGCTTGTGCAACCGGGGAGGAAGCCTACTCCATGGCTATGCTTGTTGATGAAGCAATGGAACGAGTTGAAAAACCCATCCATGTAAAAATCTTCGCCACCGACTTGGACAGAAATTCACTAGAAACAGCTTCCAGTGGTATTTATCCCAAAAGTATTGCCAATACTATCTCCCCAGAACGATTAGAACGCTACTTCACTGATGAGGGGGAACATTTTCAAGTCAAGCGAGCTCTGCGGGAGATGCTAATCATTGCCCCCCATGATCTCACCAAAAATGCAGGCTTTTCCAAAATGCATTTGGTTAGTTGCCGCAATGTTTTGATCTACATGCAACCCCAACTGCAGCAACAGGTGTTACGCCTTCTGCACTTTGCCCTAGCCCCTCATGGTGCACTTTTTTTAGGAAATTCCGAAACACTGGGAGACTTGGCAGGTGAGTTTGTGCCCTTAGACGCCAAGTGGAAGATTTTTAGCAAGCGTCGCGATGTTCAGCTGCCGTTGGCCCCTCTGACCCAGCATCGGATCCTGAACGCAATTCCTGCTTCAAATCGCTTGAAGTCAAGACGCCCTCAGTTTGACCGATTACTGGGGCAAGTTTATCAGTTTTGTTTTGCTCAAAAGCGACTCACCTGTTTTCTCGTCGATTATGATAACCAGCTTTTACACATCTTTCATGATCTTGATCAACTCTTGGAATTACCCTTAGGGGATCTAAAAGTAGATGTGACGGAGTTAGTCCCCACAGCGTTTAAGTTGCCCTTGAGTACGGCACTTCATCGTGCCAAGCGAGATAAAGAGCCCGTCTTATATACGAACATTAAACTCTCCCATCGAGGAGAGGATTTAACGATCAATCTGCGGGTGAATATTGGTGATGAGACACCAGGGATTGAGGACTATTTGATTGTCGTCTTTGAAGTGGAGACGCATCTCACAGTGGTTCCATCCGTCACTAATTTTGAAATGGATACGGAAGCCACGAAACGAATTACCGAATTGGAGTATGAACTCAACCAAACCCGCGAGAATCTGCAAGTCACCATTGAGGAACTAGAGACCACCAATGAAGAACAGCAGGCAACCAATGAAGAATTGCTGGCCTCCAACGAAGAATTACAAAGTACGAATGAGGAATTGCAGTCCGTCAATGAGGAACTCTACACGGTTAACTCGGGGTATCAAGGAAAGATTCAGGAGTTAATAGAACTCAATAACGATATTGATAACTTACTCCGCAGTACGAATATAGGGGTTGTTTTCTTAGATCAGGACCTCAATATTCGTAAATTTACCCCAGCTGCTACCCGTGCCATCAATATAAGGTCCGCTGATGTCGGCCGTCCCTTAGCCCATTTCACCCATAAACTTGATTATCCAAATTTAATTGAAGATTTAGCTCAGGCAAGTGCGGAAGCCTCCGTGATGAGCAAAGAGGTGGTGATACCTGAAACAGGCGAACAGTTGTTGCTGCATGTGAATCCTTATCTGAGAGAAGATCAAGTAAAGGATGGCATCGTGCTCACCTTTGTCAATATCGACAATCTCAAACAAGTTCAAGGGGCACTCACTGAATTTAGCCACCACCTTGCCAATCTGCATCGTCTAGCTACAACGAACTATAGCAATTTAGAAGACCGCTTTAGTGATTATCTACGCACGGGGTGTGAGCTGTTAGATTACCCCACAGGGATGATCAGTAAGGTTGATGGAGACACATACACGATTGTGTCCTGTGAATCTCAACTACCAGACTTGGATATTATTCCAAATTGTTCATTGTGTGATCCTCATTGCACAACCGTGTTACAGGAAAAAAGAACTATTGTTTACCCCAATGAAGACACGACTGAAGACCATCTCCCCTCTACTGCTGATTCAACCGTGTCTATTGAGTCCTTTATCGGCACCCCCATTTATTTGGACAGTGAGGAAGCCCTCTATGGAACGCTCAGCTTCTTCTCGACGCAAAACAGGCATGCTCATCATTATGCTCATGCTAAAGAGACCATTGAGTTGATGGCTCAAAGTATTGGCCGATTCCTTATTGCCTATCAGGCAGACGTGGCTTTGCGGCAAGCAAACACAGCGCTAGAAAATAGGGTTTTAGAACGGACCACTGAACTAGAAACAGCCAATGCCCACCTCAGCCAAGAACTCCGAGACCGCAAACGGGCGGAAGAGCAACTTCGTGCCAGTGAGAACAAACTATTGGAAGCCCAGCGTATTGCTCGAATTGGTAACTGGGACTATGAGGTGGCAACCAAGGCCCTCCATTGGTCGGACGGAATGTTCCATATCTTCGGACAGGAATTAAGTGAAGGTTTCCCTAAATATTCAGACTTTATTGATTTGTTTTATCCTGATGACCAAGTCGTTTTTGATGAAGCGATTCAGCAAAGCCTGATCAACGGTATTTTGTTTCAGAGGGATTTGAGATTCGAGCATCCTCAAGCAGGTCATAGGCATGTTCATGTTAAATGTGAACCTGTTTTAAATAAACAAAAGCAGGTGATTCGTCTGATTGGCACTGTGTTAGATATTACTGACCGGAAAGCAGCTGAGCAGGTGAAAGATGAGTTCCTAGCGATTGCCAGTCATGAATTGCGCAACCCCTTAGCTGGGATTCATGGATGTTTGCAGCTCCTATCCGATCAGCCCAACCTTTTGCAATCAGAGGAGGGACAAAAACTTCTGACGATTTCAGCTGCTAACTCCCGACATTTGGTGCGGTTAGTGAATGACATTTTGGAAATGGAGCGATTGGAGTCGGGTAAATTTGCACTTCAAAAAACGTTAGTGACAACTACTGAACTTACTCAGCTGGCCCAGCAAAATCTCCAAATGATGATGGAGGAAGCCCAAATCAATATTGAAATCTCTGACCCTGACTTAGAGCTTGAAGTCGATGCAGATCGGATGATTCAAGTCCTGAATAATCTTCTTGAAAATGCGCTTAAATTTTCCTCGCCAGGTTCAACCATTTGGCTGAGTGTTGAGAAATGCACAGGAGAACAACAGCTTATCAATGTGGCATCTGAACCTATACCAACAGTTTTGTTTACGGTTAAAGACCAAGGGCGTGGCATTCCCCGTGATAAGTTTGGGAAAATCTTTGAGCGATTTAGTAAGATTGATGTCTCCAACACTCAATTCACTAAGGGAACTGGGCTAGGGCTAGCCATCTGTAAGCATATTGTCGAAGAACATGGAGGCAAGATTTGGATAGAGAGTACGGTGGGTGAGGGAAGTTGCTTTTTCGTAGCTATCCCGACCTAGCCTTTTGCACAACCTACAAGTTGACCTTAGGGAGTGAAGGCAATGCAGACTAAGCGAATTTTAGTGATTGATGATGATGAAATTATCCGGCTAGTGTTGCAATTGTCTCTATCGACACTAGCTCAATGGCAGGTTCTTACAGCAGCGACAGGCCAGGAAGGCATTAAAATTGCTCAAACTGAGCAGCCGGATGCAATTCTGCTCGACATGATGATGCCAGATATGGATGGTCTGGCTACCATGCACGAATTAAATGCTCAATTAGAAACACAGAATATCCCAATTATCTTAGTGACTGCAAAAGCCAGAATGGCAGACAAACAACAATGGTCTGAACTTGCAATCTCTGGGGTGATTACGAAGCCGTTTGAACCGAGTGAGTTAGTTCCTACCATTCAGACAATGCTGAAGTGGGAGGGGGAGGCAAAAGTCTGAACCTGCCTAGGTTTATTTCTAATACAATTCCAAAGATAAAGGACAAAACCTTTTAGGCATCTCCTCAAAACTTTAGAGATGCCTAAAAGGAGAGTCTCACTAGTCATACAGCAAGGGGACAGTATTGATATTGGCTAGACTCAGCCATCTCACGAATTAGAAGCAGATGGGAATCAAGGTATTGCTCAATGTTTTTGCGGTCTTCTTCTTTCAATCGAAAACGCTGCTCTAATTGTTCTTGCAACCATGAAACTAAACGAATATCATCCCATTTCATCAGAGAGCTGGTGGGAAGTTCTTCAATCAATTGCCATAAGTCATGGAGCAGGGCAGGAGACAACACAGTAAATACCAAAAGAGTTGATTAGCATAAATCTGTCCATTAGAAAAATACTTAATTTTTTCTTTAGATTTCAGCCAATATGATCCTACCGTTACTCATTGAAGCTGCCTTTAGAGTAAATACATCTTTACAAGGTGAAAGCGAAGTTTATGTTGCTAGCACTCAGTTCACACTTTCGACATCCCTCGATAGTTCTTTATTGCTCTACTCCCTCCGTTGACAATTATACTTTTTCGCTGCCGTAGTTTTATTTTTACAACCGAAAGCTTCTAAATCCCACAAAATCCCCAAATTCTCTGTTTATGCTGTGTAATGGGTTATTGCGCAGATAATATAGTCTTGCTTTTGCGCTAGCTGCATCAAATCTACTGTTAGTTCTTGGGAGGTATAGCCTTTTGGAAACTGAAGTGACAACGAGAAAGGAATATCACAACAAAATCAATCAAGCACTTAGTGAATCCTTGGTTGCGAGTCGGATAATTTTGCTAGGTTTGCTCATCACTGTTTTATTGGTAGGTTTTTTTTAGTCACCCCATCATACGGATGCCTGCTGCTCTGACCGCTTCATCAAACTGGAATGGTGGATTTCGCAATGATGAATATGTTCGAATTAGCATATTTTTTTGATTGAAAGTTTGAATTTCCAGCGAAAATCAATTAAATTCTCATACTAAGAAGAAAAATCATCAATTATGCAAGACTTAAGAAGAGTTAGAGAAGGACTGATAGCATAGTTTCAAGCTAAATTTACTGGTCGAGTTCTTCTCGATAACATATTAGAACTCTTGCATAATTGAGCTAACGATATGATATAAGACTAAAAATCCAAGTCAGATCGCGGCATAAATTGAATCAGTAACACATCATGAAACGAATATCGAAAGAGGTTTATTAAAACTGGAAGGAAGCATTTAAGATGCCCAGTACTCATACTCCGATCAAAGGTATCCCTCTGACGATCCAACCCGGAGGGCTATCAAGGTGTGGTATGTCTAATGCCACCTTTGCAATGCATCGCACTTCCAAACGGTGGTATGAGATTTCGGTTAATGGAAAAATTATTGGATCACCCCTGGAATTGGACTTCTACAGATATGACAATTACCAGGTACCAGAGACGCGATCTAATGTTAGAGCTCAAGAATTAACCAAAGTTTAGTTCTGGTGAATTGGGTCATACCACCCCAACTCACTGAGGGTTAGCAAACGGTTAACAGTCGAGGTCAAGAGGAACGGCCCAAAGTTTATACGCTCTTTATTACCATTCCTTGTAATGGGTAAGGTTGCTCATACTCAATTCATAAGGATTGCTTACTGGAAAGGCCAGAACCAACAATTAATCAAGTATTGACGAACACAACACTATAGTTAAGAATTGTAACAGTTTCTTGCCTTAGGTAGAAATACTCAAACTCTAGCTGAATGCGCAGTTGCACTCATACAGCAGTGATCAGTGAGGAGAAAACTATAGTCACAACAAATCAATGCTAACGAAGTATGGGTCAGCGACCATTTCCTCAGAGATCGAAATTCCCTTAAATCTCCCCTTCACCTTGGATCAACTGCAATTGATCCAAGTCATCGCCCAAACGGGGAATTTCACAAAAGCCGCAGAGAAGCTCTATATCTCCCAACCTACAGTTAGCCAAAGAATCCATCACCTTGAACGGGATTTGGATGTTCCTTTATTTCATCGGTCTCATCAGAAGATCCAATTGACCAATGCGGGTGAAATTTTACTGGAATATAGTCACCGAATCCTGGGACTATGCCAGGAAATTCAACGGGCGTTGCATGATCAAAAGAATGCAGAAGCAGGCAATTTAGTGATTGGGGCCAGTACCACGCTGGGAGAGTATCTATTGCCTCGATTGATAGGACGGTATCGGCATCACCACCCTCAGGTTCCGGTGCAGTTGCATATCCAAACGACACCTCAAATTTGTCAAAGTATTGCTGATGGCCAAACGGATATTGCCTTTATAGAGGGACCTGTTCCCTTAGAACTAAAATCTGTCACCCAAGTCACGATGGAGTCAGAAGAGTCCATTGTGTTGATACTTCCCCCTTCACATCCTTTTTGCCAGGTCCCTTGCATCGAGCCTCAAGATCTCTACCAGTTGAAGTTTATGGTCTTCAACTCTCAACAAAAGACTGAGAGCGTGATTGATCCGCAACTTATATTGGGTGATGTTGACCCACATCGGCTCCAGTTGGGCATGGTTTTAGGTTCCCTTGAAGCCGTTAAAAATGCAGTTCAGTTTGGTCTAGGTGCAGCCTTTGTCCCCCTATTCTCAATTCAAAAGGAATTAGAGCTGGGATTACTCCAGAAAGTCGAGATTCGGCAAACAAAAATTAGGCAAAAAATATCAGTCTTAGAAGGGTTTAAAGAGTATCGTCCTAGCACGATAGACGAGTTTTATGAGCATATCCTCAGTCCGTATTTTGCCACCTTTGAATAATTAACCTTATTGCAAAACGACTTTTTCGATATCTTGACTGCTTATTTTTAAGTTGCTAGAGCTTTTTTTGAAACTCACTTTTTAGAAATTTTACTTACTAAATTATATTTAATGAATTACAAATATGTCTATTGATAGAAGGTCTGAGCAATTTGAAAAAATTACTCGGAATCGGCACAAATATCCCTTTAAGGTTCTGGGTCCTCAATGGGTGAAAAACCAAGAAGAGGAAAAACCCACTTGGCAGGTCGTGGTCTATCGTCCTGATGCTGATCAGGTTACGCTCCTTTTACTCGAACAGAATCGGGAGTATGCCATGCGCCCAGATCACCACCTTGGTATCTTTGTCTGTGAGATAGAGCAAGTTCAACGACCGAATTACCTGCTGCGACTCCAAACGATAGAGGGTGAGAAAACGATTCAAGATCCCTATGCCTACCTAGTTGAAGAGTTTTCAGAGTTTGATGCCCATTTATTTCATGAAGGCAAGCATCTAAAGCTCTATGACAAATTAGGGTCTCACATTCTTGAACATGAGGGTGTTCTAGGTGTTCTCTTTTCTGTGTGGGCACCCAATGCCGCCAATGTTTCAGTAATTGGTGACTTTAATGGATGGGATGGTCGAATCCATCAAATGCAACTGGGCAAATCGGGGGTTTGGGAACTGTTTATACCTGGACTAGAAGTTGGGGTGTTATACAAATTTGAAATCAAGAACCAAGAAGGCCATCTGTATAACAAGACAGATCCCAATGGGTTTCAACAAGAGGTTCGCCCCCAAACCGCTTCCGTTGTCAGCAATCTCTCCACATATGCATGGGACGATCAAGAATGGATGCTTCGCCGCAGTCAGACTAATCCCCTCACCGAACCTATCTCGATTTATGAAGTGCATTTAGGCTCTTGGCAGTTTGGATTTTCTCCCTCAAACACTGCTCAAATGAGTGAGGAAAGAGAGATTATGGAACTCTCTCGTGAGGGAAATGACGCAGTAGTCCCGCTTTCCTATCGGGCCTTAGCGGAGTGGCTGATTCCCTATGTAAAAGTGATGGGATTTACCCATATTGAACTGATGCCGATTACGGAATATCCGTTTGATGGATCTTGGGGATATCAGGTCACGGGATATTTTGCAGCTACGAGTCGCTATGGGTGTCCCCAAGACTTGATGTACTTTGTGGATCAATGCCACCAGCATGGGATTGGGGTAATTTTGGATTGGGTGCCGGGTCACTTTGCAAAAGATGAGCACGGTTTAGCATTTTTCGATGGAACCCACCTTTATGAATATGAGGATTCACGCAAAGGAGAGCATTTAGAGTGGGGAACGCTGGTCTTTGACTATGGCAAGCCTCAAGTTCGGAACTTTTTGATCTCCAGCGCCCTGTTTTGGTTTGATAAATACCACATTGATGGCATCCGAGTAGATGCTGTTGCCTCCATGCTGTATCTCGATTATGACCGTGAGGATGGAGCTTGGATTGCCAACGAGAATGGCGGGCGAGAGCATACGGAGGCCATCCAATTTCTCCGTCAGATGAATCACACCTTGTTCACTGAGTACCCCGGTATTTTATCCATTGCCGAAGAATCCACCGCTTGGCCGCTGGTGACGGGGCCACCTGATACAGGCGGTTTGGGTTTTAATTTGAAGTGGAATATGGGCTGGATGCATGACACGCTTCAGTATTGCGAGATGAATCCTTGGTTTCGCCAATACCACCAAAACAAGTTAACCTTCAGCCTCACCTACGCCTTTAGTGAGAACTACATCTTAGCCCTCTCCCATGACGAAGTGGTGCATGGCAAGCGGCATTTATTAAGCAAAATTCCAGGGGATGAGTGGCAACAGTTTGCGACCGTTCGCTGCCTGTTGATCTTCATGTTCACCCATCCGGGAAAACAGACCCTGTTTATGGGGATGGAGTTGGGACAAGTCCATGAATGGGATGTAACTCAACAATTAGATTGGTATCTCTTAGAGCAAACTCATCATCAGCAATTGCAAAGCTTCGTGGCTGATTTGAATTTTTTCTACCGAGACCAACCCAGTTTATATTCTCAGGATTTTGAGGACGGTGGGTTTGAGTGGATCGATTGCAATGACGCTCAGCAAAGCATCATTTCCTATATTCGTCGAGATTCCATTCGTGATCGGTTTCTCATTATCATCTGCAACTTCACCCCTGAAGTCCATCAACAGTATCGAATTGGTGTTCCTAAACTTGGAATCTATCAAGAACTTTTTAATAGTGATGATCACATTTATGGTGGCAGCCAAGTTGGGAATGAAAACTGGATTGTGGCGGAGGAACTGTCTTATCACTATCAGCCCTATTCTCTCTGCCTTACGTTACCCCCTCTCGCTGGCATCATATTGCAATGGGTACCTGAGGTTGACGAATAACAAGTTGGCGAAGATTCTCTATTCTGGCCTGGAAAATCCATCTGGGAATGTTGTGTTCAAATCATAAATTGCCCCACGCAGATTAACACCTTGGGTATGAAGCAAATTGCACCGACTAAGAAGGGTTCCATTTAACTGAGCATCGGTCATAACTGCACTGGTTAAAGTCGCCCCCCTTAAATCAGCCCTAGAAAGATCGGCTCTCTCCAAAACCGACACATGCAGATTTGCGCCCATAAGATTAGCATCGGACAATTGACAGTCTCTCAGAATTGCGCCAATTAACTTGGCATTCTGAAGTTGAGCTTGACGAAGATGGGCTTTCTCAAGCATTACCCTGGACAAATTCGCTCCTAAAAAGTGAGCTTGATCTAAATTAGCTCCCTCCAAATTGGCATAGGCGAGATTGGCATGATGCAAAAAGCTGCCATTGAGGTTAACACCCTTGAGTTGGGCTTCAAAAAGATTGCCATGATTTAAATCAACCCCAGAAAAATTCCGCTCCCCTCGTTCGTATTGCGATAGTAGTTCTTCGACTGTGATTTTTCTTCTTCGCATCTTTTAATGAATCAAGACTCGCGACAGTATGAATGCAATCGAGAAAGAGGGAAAAATGTTAATTGACTTTACAAAAATTTATATTAATAGAGGTATGTTTCAACTTTTCTTTATAAATGCTTAACGTTTTGGATCGCTGTGGTCTTACTTTTTTTGCTGGCTTCCATCCTTCAGGCGTTAATTTGGAGAATGTAAGGACATCTCTTAATAGGCGACAATTACATAGACCGAATACATGACCGCCTGACAATTACATAGGCCTCTCTGAGAATCAGGATCTAGTCAAGCAAGAGATCTGAATT
>NZ_JANQOP010000021.1 GCF_028285745.1 Acaryochloris sp. IP29b_bin.137
TCGTCACTTTAGGGGGGCTTCCACAATACCCCCAATAGCGAAAATCCAATGCTGGAGATGCTGCTTAGGAAACTCTGCAATCCTTCCTGTGAAATACCCTTGCTTGGTGACAAAGTTCTAAGTTCTCAGATTCTTCAGGGGATTTATATTAACTAGTTAATTCAGATTAAAGGCTTTGAATATTATGGGGAATGAGGGTTATGCGATCGCAACTCGATACCAAATCCCTCGAATTCACACCTAATAAATAACCCATATTTTTAGAATCCATACGGAATCTATATTACCTAGTACTCTTCTTTCTTTTTCCTGCGGCGTTCTCGTTGGGCTTGGTTTAGTCGTTCTCTATTGGTTTTATTCCGAGCCTGTTGAGGGGGCTAAACCCCAACCGTAAGCCGTTTCAACTCAGCATGATCATTGGCTTGCTGTGCATTCCAAATATCATGATCAGCCTGCATTCGCATCCAGGTTAGTGGCTCTAACCTTAAACCCTAGACAGCCTCACAGCCATGTCAGAGCTGAGGGCAATTTTGCCATTGACCAACCGTGAAAAATTACCGGGGCTGACCTCTAACGCATTTGCAACCTCGGTCGATCATCACTTTGCTTCAAGTTGAAGATAATGCTGGATACGAGAAGTTAATCCACGAGGCATTTGTACAAAGTCAAGAACAACTGCAAATCGATGTCGTACAAAGTGGTGAACAGGCTATTTCCTACCTGAAGCAAAAACGAGATACTTCCGAGGCACAACTCCCTGACCTGATTTTGCTAGATCTTAATGTACCTGATATTAACGGCCATGAAGTTCTCAGATATATCCGTGCTGACGAGCAACTCAAACATATTCCCGTGATCATTTTCAGCACCTCAGACTCAGAGAAAGATATCCTCCAAAGCTACCAACTTGGGGCAAATGCCTACGTCATTAAGCCGCTAGATTTAAGGGAGCTAATTCAATTCATCAGCCTTCTAGTGGATTTTTGGCTAAAGACAGCTAGACTCCCATCTGAGCCTTGGCAGCATTGAAGGCAACCTTGAGAGATCTGAAGCCAAACACCTCTTCGTTAAGTTCTGAAATCTTAACTTTGAGACAAAATAGTGAATTTCTTAATATTAATAAATCATCATCAAATGGATAAAATAGTTTACATCTATTCTGGACCTTATGAAGGTTAATATTCTCTTGAAATCAATGATTTTAAGACATTTTCCTTGATCTAAACGCTATATCAAGTAGTTAACCTACAAATTTTCAGAGTGCGAATATTATTAAGATCTTAGTAATTAGTCAGTAAAGTTTTTATATTCAAGGATAATAGTGGAATGATTCTATTATGGGAGTCTTATTGGTAAGCTATTCGCTCCTTTCCAATCATTCTTTAATGCATTTATTTTTTAGTGTATTGCTTGAGCCTAGATTTATAAGCTTAGTTTTTAGTCAGGCAACTATTTCTTTCTTAATGCTTCCTTTCTATATAGAGCAGTCCACTTAAAAATTAGGAGTTTCGCTTTTTTGATTTATTGACATTATGCTACTAACTACGATTAATAAGGGTTTGTTGACGAAGGTATCTCCTGGTATTTTTGTGTAATTCTTTTTAAATTAGAAGGGTTCTTTATGGACGTTAGCCTTATCATATCCAATATTCTAAATCCACCTGTATTATTCTTTTTCTTGGGTATGACGGCTGTTTTTGTCCAATCTGACCTAGAAATACCAGCCCCGATCCCCAAGTTATTCTCGCTTTATCTGCTCTTTGCCATCGGCTTTAAAGGGGGTGTTGAACTAGTTAAGAGTGGAATTACCCAGGATGTAATGCTGACGCTAGCTGCGGCAATGATGATGGCATGCTTCGTTCCGCTCTACACCTTCTTTATTCTCAAAATCAAGCTGGGAAATTATGATGCGGCTGCGATCGCAGCGACGTATGGCTCCATCAGTGCCGTGACCTTTATTACCGCTAGTGCTTTCTTAACCGATTTAGGGATTGATTTTGATGGCTTTATGGTAGCCGCCCTAGCCTTAATGGAATCTCCTGCCATTATTGTTGGCTTGATTCTCGTTAATCTGTTTGCCGCCAACCGGGAACATGACTTGGAATGGTCTGAAGTTCTAAAGGAAGCCTTTCTCAATAGTTCAGTGTTTCTTCTCGTTGGTAGTTTACTGATCGGCATCTTAACGGGAGAGCATGGTTGGGAAGTCCTAGAACCTTTCACCCAAGGGCTGTTTTATGGCGTGCTCACTTTTTTCTTACTTGATATGGGGTTAGTGGCTGCTCGAAGAATTAAAGACTTGCAAAAAACCGGTGTTTTCCTAGTTGGGTTTGCCATACTGATACCAATCGTAAACGCTGGTATCGGGTTAGTAATTGCAAAACTCATTAGCATGTCCGTTGGCAATGCGCTCTTATTCTCAGTGCTTTGTGCGAGTGCTTCATACATTGCTGTTCCTGCCGCAATGCGAATGACTGTTCCTGAAGCCAATCCGAGCCTCTATGTTTCAACGGCGTTGGCTGTGACCTTTCCGTTCAATATCATTGTCGGAATCCCTCTCTACCTGGCTGGAATCGAGTTTTTATGGAGTTAAGGGCATGCATCCTGTTAAAAAAATTGAAATTATTGCCAATTCTTTTGAACTCGGTAAAATTTTGGACGCCTTGGACAAATCAGGGGTCCATGGTCATGCCGTTATTCGGAATGTAGCAGGCAAAGGCTTGCGGGGAACCACGGAAGATCTGGACCATACTATGCTAGATAACGTTTACATCATCGCCTTCTGCGCACCTGACTTATTGAAGCCAGTCGTGGAAAATATTCGCCCTCTCCTCAATAAGTTTGGCGGGACCTGTTACGTGACAGATACTCAAGAAATTCGATCTGTGCGCTGCGTTTCTTAAGATTTAAGACTTCAGTTGTTGCTGCTTCTGAACAGCTTCTCTTTTTGTCTGACGAAGAGATTAATAGCTTTCTGCTACTCGACTCAGAAGAAGACAGTATGAATGAACAGTTCAAGATAAATGAGTCCATCTGGAACCGTTATGGTAAATCAGATTAGGTTGTAGTCTATTGAGAATATGGTCGTTCCCATGGCTAATGATCCTATTCTGTCTCAACTGCTCCAACCAAATTTTGATGTTAAATATGAAAGTGTCAGGCGGGGTAGTTGTGCTACCTACCATGTGTACATTTAGCCAGGAGAAGAAAGTTTATCTTCTAAAAGTAAAAGAGAGCTGAAAACTCTAGCGTTGTTCTTAAATGACCAGCAGAAATCTCACTTGGCTTTTCAAGCCAGAGTATTTGGGGAAGGTGTATATTTTTAGGTCGAGGTTTACGTCACTACTCCCAATGGCTCAGCCATCTCAATCATCTACTCCTTCCGATTAACTTTGAATCCCTTTGGCAAATCTTCCCAGGTCTGCCGCTTGCTGAGTTTTACTTGTCTTATAAGTCTATGCGCGTAAATAGACCTAATCGACGTAGCCCCATTTTCTTCCATAAACAACCGTAGAATGGTAACTTTCCTTGAAGAGAATTGCTTGGGTCAAGAATGGATTGGCCGTCATTCATTCCAATACCCTGAATATTCCAGCCCCCGGAACCTGCCCAGTGGCTAGCGTCTTTTCTTAGCATCGTCACCGACAGGCCCGCATTCCCGTTCTCAAATTTCTCGGAGACTTCCCACCAGCCTAGCTCCCGGTAAAACCTGGCAGAGCTGACCCTAGCGTTAGACCAAATCGGTCTTGTTTGATTGGACTCTTGCAAATCAACAAACATGTACCTGATCAATCCTGTGCCAATCCCTTGATTTCTCCGGCCTGGAGCCGTCGCCATTGCCCTGAGTCGCCACGCAGGTTCTCCGTGCCAGGTTGAGGGAATGAGGGTAACGCAGCAAATGACTTCTCTCTGCTGCTCAAGTGCCCCATAATGCCTGGTTTCCTGGTCTTGGTCTTCTGGGAAAATGACCTCAGCGATAGGTAAACCTGGCCGTAAAACTTGGTGGCGAAGTTTGAGGATATGGTCTGCGATCGTCTTGGTGAAGGTGATCATGGTGGGGTGGGGTGGATATTTTGTGGGCCTGGGGATTCATCTGGTGGGCTGATATTCTTTGAAATAGGTCGTCACAGTTTTCAACGAGAAATCCTTACAAATCATTCCGATGTGATTATCAGGCCGTAATAGGGCAATGAACGATTGATTGGTGCCGAAAATCTCGACAATTCGTGGACTGATCGGAATCGTGTTGACGTCGATTAAATGGTCATATTCCTTTTGCAAACCCAACTTCAAAACTTGATAGTCTGTATCTCCATCAAAGAAGATGAGCAGGTGAAACTTGGGTGAACACAGCCGATCATATATATTCTTGCCCTCTACCAGGAAATAGGGCATTCTATCCCCGGCTTTAACTTTGAACGAGCGGTCGCCAGCATGTTGACTTAGTGAACTCTCACGATAGTTGATGCCAATTTCAGATACCAATTGAAAGAGTAGTTCTCTAGAGGTCTTAAAACGAGTCATCAAACTAGCCATCGTGGGCATCAAAGTCTCTCGAAAGAGCTTAAAGAACCATTGGTTACTAACGGCAACGTCAAAGAACTGATCCGTGGAGTTTAAGAGTCGTTTGGCATTCGCCAAGCGTTCATCGCTATAGGTTACCAGTAATGATTCAGGAGCGAATCCCTTTAACACCAACGCTAGCTTCCAGGCTAGATTATAGGCATCTTGAATCCCTGTATTCATGCCCTGCCCCCCTGCTGGGGTATGAATATGGGCCGCATCACCCGCGAGGAATGCTCGGCCCACATCAAACAGCTCAGCATGGCGAGTATGGACTCTATAGCTAGAGAACCAACGGACATTGGTAATGTCTAAGGGCTGACACAGCAGTTGCTCAACTTTGGCTTCAATCTCCTCAAAAGTGATTTCATGATCCACCTGCTCGTTGTATTCGGGCATATTGCCAATCAGTCGCCAGTGCTGACTGCCCCGCATGGGAACAATCAAGGCAAAGGAATCTTGACCGGGCATCGCGTATAGTCTGCCTCGTTCTGCCTTGAGATTCATCTCGACATCCGCTACATAGAATAGGCGCGGGTGGGTTGATCCTGTAAATGGAATGTCGAGAAAATGTCGGGTTGGACTGCTGGCACCGTCACAC
Source organism: Acaryochloris sp. IP29b_bin.137 (assembly GCF_028285745.1). Classification (GTDB taxonomy): domain Bacteria; phylum Cyanobacteriota; class Cyanobacteriia; order Thermosynechococcales; family Thermosynechococcaceae; genus Acaryochloris. Next base: position 5,162 of record NZ_JANQOP010000021.1, read on the forward strand.
CCGACGAGGTAACGCCCCTCAATTGTTTGCGTTTCACCATTTTCACCCTTGAGAGTTGCTATTACGCTCTCTACGTTCTGCTCAATGCCAATCAGCTCTGTATGCCAACGCACCTGATGCCCATGCGTCTGAAGGTAGTCATTGAGGAGTTGTTCATTTTTACTTTGTTCATAGATGAGCATAAAGGGGTATGGGCTAAGCTGTCCCCCAAACCCAGAAAAATCAACCTGGGCGCTCACCTTCCCGTTGTGCATTAATGCCACTTGCTGCACAATCTCACCATTTTCAACTGCCTTTGTTGCAAGGCCCGCTTGATCATAGATCTCTAAGGAGCGGGCATGAATCACCAGAGCTTTAGAGAGAGTGGTGATATCTTCTTTCTGATCAACTATGACAAAATCAACCCCGAACCGGATCAGTTGAACCGCCAATGATAGTCCCGTTGGACCTGCACCAACAATGATGACATCCGTTTTTTGGTTTGCACTCATATTTGGCAACTAGAGCAACTTCATTCGGGAAAATCATCTCGCAATAACAAAAGCATAGTCCTTGTCACACCGTTATCCCAAATCATCAATACAGGGTATTCTCACCCATTTCCTTTTCTGAATTAATCAGCATATAGATGTGGTTCTATGAAATTAGAGAATAGATGAATGATCACCAAATCTTGCTAGGTGAGCTGATGGAATTGAATCAAGCCATTGAGAAAATTCGGAAATTAGGCACCAACGGTATCAACTGTGATGTCGAAACGGAAGACATCGTCCAACGATTGATGAATTGGTCTCGCAGATTTGAGTTTGAAGTGGTGGAAGTGGATCATGCAACGGTTGCGATAACGTTTGCCTCTCTTCCAGAAGACCTATCGGAATTTTGCCAAGAGGTGTATGAGTTTTGTCCTGACGTCCTTGAACAGGGCTATGATTGCCTCCCCGATATGCTTGAAATGGCTGAAGAACAGGGAACTGAAGTTGACCCCTCTGTCCTTGAGTTGATGCAGGGTCTAGATCTAAAGGATGAAGACTTTGGATTGAAAGTGATGGAAAGAGACCTGCCCAGGAACATGAAGCTTACACTGTGGTGGGATTAGAAAGTTGTTATCTGTAGTCATTTGCTGATGATGGATACTGAAGTAGAACGAACAGGGGCGATACCAAACCGAGATCGCAATTTGATACTAAGCCCTAATTTGTATTTTCTCGATAGAATCCATATTGTCTAGCTGCTCTGGCTAGGTCTCACTAACCCTTCTGAAGATAAGTTTCAAGCCATTTCAAGCCCAATGTGAAATATCCCGGAATACGATCCGCTAGTTTGATCTTGGGTAAGCTGGAGTATTAGTTGATCTCCCCCGTCTCTAAAAATGCCATCTTGATCATTTCGAATAGTGCGTTGTCCTCTGGTGTTATATGGCGACTGGGTAAAGACTTGATCGGTAAGAGTGTCTTCAAAATAGAGCTGTGAAGTGAACTCGTAACCCTGTTGAGAGTTTTCACCACCCTGAATCTTAAAGTGAACATGAACTGTTCGGCCTGGGTACCAGCCAGGAAAGATCGTAACAAACTCTACTGTTCCGTTAGCATCTGTTTTCTGATACCCGCGCAGGAACTTTTGTCCTAAAGTGCTGAAGTTTGGATCTGAGGCATCGGAATAAACCCCTTGAGCATCACAGTGCCAGATATCTACAATCGCGCCCTCTATGGGCAAACAAGCATCAGGGCTAACTTGTTTTACCTTAAATATCAATCTCAGGAGCACACCTTCTTTTTCTGACCCATCAGAAGGATCTGAACGAATATCGGATCGGTTCAGCCTTTCGTCTACGAAATAGGGACCTTCTGTTTGTTGTGGGCGCACAATGCAACCTGGAAAATTCGCGCGGGACTGGGCGGATCCTTCTGGTTGTTCAGCAAAGCTGGATGATTTATTTTTACAACCCAAGAGTGAAACCACTGTTGCGCTACTGATAAATCTGAGAATGTCTCGACGCCTCATTTTTAACACCCAAAATGTTCTGGGTATCTGATTTTTTCTCATGACTTGATCTTGAAGTCCTAAAGCCTCAGATTCTACAGGGGATTTATATTAACTAGGTAGCTCAGCCTAAAGACGTGGGAGGTTCGATGTTGATATTGAGACTGAGCATCCTAAAGCTCAACTGTAAGACGTTTCAACTCGGCATGATCATTATCTTGTTGTGCGGTCCAAACATCGTGATCGGCCTGCATTCGCATCTAGGTTAGCGGCTACAGTCTCAACACTCCAATAATTCAGTGTCTTCAAGTAAAGGCAGGGAGCGGAGGGGGCTTTGCTGCTCGTCTGGGTTGTCATACGTGCGCTCATTCATCTACTCCAACAAGCCATTGAGTATAGCAATTGAGGAGCTAGTTAGGACAAAATAGGACCATGTCTTTTCTGCCTATTTCAATGCCCGCCCCCTATAGCAATGACTTCCGACAAAAAGC
>NZ_JANQOP010000057.1 GCF_028285745.1 Acaryochloris sp. IP29b_bin.137
TTTTTGTCGGAAGTCATTGCTATAGGGGGCGGGCATTGAAATAGGCAGAAAAGACATGGTCCTATTTTGTCCTAACTAGCTCCTCAATTGCTATATCAGAAAAAGGTTGTTGATCATCATGACTAATGTTTAAGAGATGTCGATCAATTAATTTTTGATCTTCACTCAGAATCTCCCACCAATCGACGTATTGTTTACAACTTTCTGTTGGACCATAGAGATTGACTTTTAGGATGCGTGTACCATTTTTTGTAGGGGGCTCTGGCTGCTCTAAAATCACTGCGCCATTGATTAATCTAGGATTTTTTTGCTCAGCCCAAAGAGTTAGAAGTTTGATTTGGGCTTTAACTTTCCAAGATTCTGGGCAATATCTTAGGGCCTTTAATGACTGTCCCCAATCGCTTAGATAGGCGTATTTTACAGAAATTGCTTCCATAACACTTTCGGTATTAGCTGCTTCTGCAGCTTTTAGAGTCTTCTTCAATCCTTCATGGGCGAGTTTGGGGTCATTGATTTTCTCATAGGCGTCTGCAATCGCTCTCAGGGCATCGGATTTGGAAATTGGGTCATCAATTTTTTTGGCGACGGTTAGGGCATTTTTTAATCCTTCACGGGCGAGTTTGGGGTCATTGATTTTTCCATAGGCGTCTGCAATCGCTCTTAGGGCATCGGATTTGGAAATTGGGTCATCAATTTTTTCGGCGATGGTTAGAGTCTTCTTCAATCCTTCATGGGCGAGTTTGGGGTCATTGATTTTCTCATAGGCGTCTGCAATCGCTCTCAGGGCATCGGATTTGTAACTTGGGCCATCAATTTTTTCGACGATGGTTAGGGCATTTTTCAATCCTTCATGGGCGAGTTTGGGGTCATTGATGTTTCCATAGGCGTCTGCAATCACGCTCAGGGTATAGGATTTGTAACTTGGGCCATCAATTTTTTCGGCGACGGTTAGGGTATTTTTCAATCCTTCATGGGCAAGTTGGGGGTCATTGATTTCCCCATAGGCGGCTGCAATCGCTCTCAGGGCATTGGATTTGGAACTTGGTTCATCAATTTTTTCGGCGACGGTTATTACATTTTTCAATCCTTCATGGGCGAGTTTGGGGTCATTGATGTTTCCATAGGCGGCTGCAATCGCTCTCAGGGCACTGGATTTGGAACTTGGTTCATCAATTTTTTCGGTGACGGTTAGGGCATTTTTCAAGACTTTATGAGCGAGTTTGGGGTCATTGATTTTCTCATAGGCGGCTGCAATCGCTCTCAGGGCATTGGATTTGGAACTTGGTTTATCAATTTTTTCGGCGACGGTTATTACATTTTTCAATCCTTCACGGGCGAGTTTGGGGTCATTGATTTTCCCATAGGCGTCTGCAATTGCTCTCAGGGCATTGGATTTGGAAATTGGGTCATCAATTTTTTCGGCGACGGTTATTACATTTTTCAATCCTTCACGGGCGAGTTTAGGGTCATTGATTTTCCCATAGGCGTCTGCAATCGCTCTCAGGGCATCGGATTTGAAACGTGGTTCATCAATTTTTTCGGCGACGGTTAGGGTATTTTTCAATCCTTCATGGGCAAGTTGGGGGTCATTGATTTCCCCATAGGCGTCTGCAATCGCTCTCAGGGCATTGGATTTGGAACTTGGTTCATCAATTTTTTCGGCGACGGTTATTACATTTTTCAATCCTTCATGAGCGAGTTTGGGGTCATTGATTTTCCCATAGGCGTCTGCAATCGCTCTCAGGGCATCGGATTTGGAACTTGGTTCATCAATTTTTTCGGCGACGGTTAGGGCATTTTTCAAGACTTTATGAGCGAGTTTGGGGTTATTGATTTTCCCATAGGCGTCTGCAATCGCTCTCAGGGCATTGGATTTGTAACTTGGTTCATCAATTTTTTCGGCGACGGTTAGGGCATTTTTCAATCCTTCATGGGCGAGTTTGGGGTTATTGATTTCCCAATAGGCGTCTGCAATCGCTCTCAGGGCAGTGGATTTGAAACGTGGGTCATTAATCTTTTCGGCCCTTACTTTCATTAGATTTAAATCTTTTTTGACGGTTTGATGGTCAGCCTCGTGAGTTAATACAGATGTAAATTGACCAAAAAATTGAGCCTGACTCCTTGGACGATCGACATATTTGGTCACCATATCCATTGCTTTTTGTTTTCTGCCATCTTTGGCGAAAGCAATCGCTGCACTGACCGCATCTTCATCGCTAACTCTATCTAAGGGGCCCCCCATTGGATTGACCAAGGCCCATCGCACCTGCTGCATTTGTCCTTCCGGGATATACCATAGCCAACCTAAAAACACAGAAACCCCCAAGCAAATTGCCATCAGTGTGCCCGTGAATCCCTGCACTCGCCGCCAGCTTAAAGCCAATAGTCTTTCTTTTTGGGGTCGTTTGGATCCCCAGGTTAAATAGGGCTTTTGCTGTTTAATCGACCACAACTCCCGTGGACCGAATAAGTAGCGCCCACTGCGGTTATTGCCCAACCATTCATTGACTCGTCGATCCAAAAGCTGATTGGCCCGATCTGCCGCCGATAATTCTCGGCCCGCCTGCTTTAGCAATGACGGAATTAAGCGTTCATGGGCCAGCTCGTACCCCACTTCTTGCTGCTGGCGGTTAATCGGAGTAATCAGCCGTACGTCTCCCCGTTCCAACCATCGCACCGCTTCGCGCACCTCTTGGGGGGAGAGAGAGCCTGATAACTTTTGCTGTAACTCGTTGACTGTTAACACCCCTGCGCGAACCTGTCGCTCCAAATCTGTTAGGGCTAGCAATACCTTTAAGGCCGCTTGTCTTTGCCCCTCCGAGACCCGAGCCATCAACGCTTGGTCCAGGAAGCGCATTAACAGTCCTTCCACGCCTCCGAACTTCTGAAAGGCTTGGCGATTAAAGGCCCGCAACTCCGCAGCATTTTGGCGCTCAATCATCCAGGCCAAGATCTGCACATCCACCGGAGAAATCCGGCCATCTTCCCGATCCGTTAGCTCTTGCTCTGCCAGCTCTATTACAAAGGATTTTTCAAACGACAGGTTTTCCGTCTGGGCAATCACCGCTAAGACCTGTGTGGCTTCAGCAGGCGTAAACTTAGCTAGCTGAAACACATCCTGGGGACCCAAGTTAAAGTCGAGTGCTTTCTGGATTTCAACAATATGAAAATACAAATCTGAGCGAATCGAAACCAGAATCTTCACATCAGTTGTTGGCTGTTGATACCACGCTACTAACCCCTGTAAAAACGGCTGCCGATCCTCGGGCTGCTTGGCATGGACATACCACTGCTCAAACTGGTCTAAAAAAAGCACCACAGGCTTTTCCGCCGCAGTGACCGCTTGAGTGAGTAGCTCCAAAAAGGGATGTGCATCTGTTTCAGTGGTCAGCCACTCCATCGGAACTTCTAGCTGTTTAGCTAGGGCTTGCTGAATGGCAACTAGCGGTTCCTGGTCTGAAAACCGCACGTACACACCCCAACATTCACAGTCAGGTCTCAAAAACTGAGGCAATATCCCTGCTTGTAAAAAAGACGTCTTACCGCAACCCGACTCCCCGACTAAAATCCCAAATCGGAAGTTGGAACCTGTCATCACTTCCACGCAATCGCGAAGCAGTCGTTCTCGCTGCAATTGAGCAAAAATCTCTGCATCATCCGGTCCAAAGGGCCGCAATCCCTTAATCGCTTTACGCTCAGCCAAATCTTGAAGTTTAGGCGGCTGAATACGAGGTAGGGTTTTAAGGGCATTTCCCAAAGCCACCGCAAAGATTAGCCCCACAACTACCCAAAGAACAATCGAAAAAGTGGGCTGAATACTCTTGAATACCTCACTGAGTTGGGTTTGGCTTAAGTGAGCAAGTAGTGCTAGTCCCACCCCCAACAAAACCAGCAGCATGTACCAATTTCGCTGCCGAATGAGATCAGCAATCCAGCGAATAAGCTGAGCGACCGTTTCGGTTAAAGACTTCAAAAATTGCCCTGGTGGAGGATTGGGAGACTCAGAACCCATAACGCTAATGAATTAGGATTGATTATTTTTATTGAATCCTGAAATAGATTGTGATTTCGCATTTATTAAGAATTTTTTGAGATAACTTTTTATTTAAAAATCTGCATGGAAACTATTCAGTTCAGCTAAAAAATAAGCACTTGAAGATTTGGAGTATCCCATTATTTGTGGTCAAAATGATGAGACTGCTCTCCCTTCCTAGGAGGGGTAGGGGTGGGTAAAGAAGACTTTGACTCTGACCCACCCCGCCCTGCGGGCACCCCTCCCAAGAGGGGAAAGTATTGTTGGTTTTTGGAGTGTTGAAAAGTGCTGTAGCTTTTCTTTCTACCTATCATTGATTGCGGTTCACATTATGCAAGTTGAAGAAAGGCTGCACTCTCAGAACTAAAGCAGTGAATACCGATAGAATTTCAATCACAAGCTGCTGTCTTCTTGCCTAAGCTCTTATGCCAGACCTAGTCCAATCCAACGTTGAATATAAAGTCATCAACCAACAGGTCTATAGCATTCAGCTGATGGATCGGCAGGTTGAGACCAAAATCCAATTTGTCTCCGAAAACCCCAACGACGCCACCATTAAAAAACACGTCGCCCTAGAGCATTGCTTTAGCAATCAAGAATGTGATGCCATAGAAGCCTACTTTCCCAAAGTCAAAACCATGACCGGAGAAGTCGGTGGTAAATCCGTTCATAAAGCCACCCGTGATAGCACCCTCCGCTGGTTGCGGTTAAATGACTATCCAGACAGCGTATGGATCTACGAGAAAATCATGCATCACGTTGCTCAAGTCAATGCCGAAAACTGGCAATTTCGACTCGATGGATTTGAAAGCTCCATTCAGCTTACCGAATATGAACCCGGTGGGCATTACACCTGGCATCAGGATATTGGGTCGCGGCGCAGTGGCTTACGGAAGCTGTCCGTCTCCGTCCAGTTCTCAGATCCAGACGCTTATGTGGGAGGAGGACTAGAACTCCATGCCACTCAAAAGCCCGTCCTGATGCCTCGCTCCCGTGGCACCCTGATCATCTTCCCCAGCTATACCTTGCATCGCGTCACCGCCATGACCGCAGGCACCCGTCGTGCCCTCGTCACCTGGATCGGTGGCTTAGAAGCCTATCGATAACGCCAATTTTTAGGTGCAAAGACCGGGCAATAAATATGTGTGAAGTCACAACGGTTTGCGAGCAGGCACGCCTACGCGCCGAGGAAATTTAGGGTTTGTGGCCTCAATCTTTCGAAGATAGATGCAGTGCCGGATGCCTTGAGAATGGGGCATTGTCACAGGTGAGACTGCGACCAGCTCGCCTCCCAGTTTTGAGATTGCAGCCACTAATCCCTCCTGCTCTCCGGTTGTCCATTGACCGCGATACAGCACGGCATAGCCCTGTAAAGCCAAGAGAGGGAGGGCATATTCTGCGCAGACCGAGGCCGAACCTACGGCGCGAATAACGGCTAGATCAAAGGATTCACGATAGGAAGACTGTTGGCCTAAATTTTCAGCGCGATCACAACATATCCCCACATTCTCCAAGCCCAGCTTTGCCGTCACCTGCTGCAAAAAAGTCAGCTTCTTTTGAGTGGAATCGAGCAGGGTGATTTGCCAGGTGGGTTTGACGATTGCGATGGGTAAACCCGGAAATCCACCCCCCGTGCCAATATCAATCACCTTCAAAGATTGGCTGCTATCTACCGAGAAGCCATCTTGTCGCTGTACAGAAGATTCCGTCGGTAGCCAGGGCGCAATCCCGACCAGAGAATCCCATAGATGTTTTTCCCAGAAATCTGAGGGATCGGTAATTCGGGTTAAATTAAGCTGCTGATTGGCCTGCACAATCTGCTGAAACAGCCGTTCAAACTGCTTCTCCTGCTCAGCCGTGGGCTGCCAGCCCAACGATTGCAACCACACTTCAGATCGATTCGGTAGCGTGCAGTTGCTCATCCGTTGCCAGTCTAGAGCCAGTGCTACAGATTAGAAATGGTTTGGGCCATCTGGAAATCCATTTCCGTCAGACCCCCCGCATCATGGGTCGTCAGGGTAATATCAACCCGGTTATAGCTGATATAAATATCAGGGTGATGTCCGGCAGCCTCAGCAGGGTCCACCAAACTATTGACAAAGGCCATCGCTGCCAAAAAATCTTTGAACTTGCGAGTGATTTTTAGGGACTGACCGTCTGTTGTCCAATCGGTGAGAGACTGTGCCCGTTCACGAATCGTCGCATCATCTAACTTCGCAGCCATCGGGGAACCTCCAATCTAAAGCTTGTGGGCCTGCCGCGCCAGCGCGACTAGGATCCTTTCTTTAGTTTGACATGAATGTCGTAGCGCGTACTCCACTCATTATGGATAGCTGCCGTGACACCAATCGTTTCAATCCCCTGCATAAACTTCGTCGTCTCTGGCGTCAGCTTCGGCAACAGGGGATTGGTTTCCAGCAACCCCAGCATGCGCGGCACATCCATATAGAAATGACCATTATTCGGATCTAAATCTGACGTCGTTGCGCCTTGGAAACGGGCAGCTTGGGTCAAATTTTGCTTGGGGGAGGGCAGCAAGCGGTTGGCGATGGGTGCCCCAAGGGTAAAAAAGGCCACATCATTGTCCAACCAACCATGACTCGCAATCGGCAATCCGGGGGGGACTTTCCAAGTCGTTACGGTCTTATTCTCAATCTTGGATTCTGCCACCAGAAAATCGAAGCGATCGCGCATGGCATCATCCAGGGATTGAAAGGCTTGATTAGCGTTGGTGCGATTTTTGGCTTTGGCTAAGAAGACCATGCCCACCCCTTGATTGTTTTTATCTTGGGCTGGGATGATGGCCCCCGAGAACTCGCCGTCCATCCAGTTGACAAACTGCTTATTAAAGTCAATGCCAGTGCGCTTGCTCAGGTCATCATTCCAGGCTTTAGGATTAAGGGGAAAGACGAGCTTTGCTAAATTGCCCTGGGCATAGTCCCGCCAGACCTGCTGGAAATTCCCTCCCGAGGTCATCATTAAGGTGTCTTCAGGTAGATGCTTGGCAATATCCTTAGCGTCATTTTTAACCGCCAGCTTTTCCTCCGCTTCGGGGTTGAGCCAAGAGATCGCCTTGAATTGGATGCCGTCATCCATCAGGAACAGAGTAGAGCCAATTGCCTGAACCGTCTGAATCCGCTCTCTGCTGGCCGGGGATAGGGGTGCCCGGCTCATCTGGGCAGCAGCAATGGGGACATTGATATAGACCTTTGCGATCGCCTCCTCACTGTCAATCTCCTTAAGGGCGTCTTGATAGCGAGGCACATCTGCTAAAGCGGGTTTACCTTTATGGGTGTCAATCACGGCGTTGATGGGCGCATCCGCTTCCGTAAACACCAACCAGCGATTTTCCAAAGTGGTGAAGCCGTAGCGTTTGCCATCGTCCCCATCGAATTCATAGACCTTGGTTTCTTTATAAGTGCGCGTCTCCGCCGATCTGGCGGTAGTTAGCTTGGTTTGAAACAGTTTTTCAAACTGGCCCTGATCTCGAATAGGGACGACCCAAATGGTTGCTTGCTGGCTTTGCACTTCTACTGACTCGACCGTGGGGGGAAGCAGGGCCATGGTCAGTTGATTGGCAGCCCAGGGTTGGATATTGGCTTTGTAGGACAGGCCATTCGGTTCTAGAACGTCTGTTTCAAAGGCCTGCAGCCGTTGGCGGAGGGTCTTCTGGGTGTTGGCGGTGCCGAACTGAGCGAGTTTCTGCCATTGACTCGCTTCTGTATTCAGGGTCACGCTCAACATCACATCTCTGGGCACCACTTTAGCGCCCAGCGGTAAAGGCCCGGCTGGCTTCTCATCTGGCAGCAAGAACAGCGCAACCACGCCTCCCACCACCAACAACGCAGCTCCACCTAAGGTCAGCATCAAGGTCCTAGGCTGCGTCTTTTGGGGCTTTCGTTTGGCCAGCTTTGACCGCGCAGGCCGGGAGGGTCGAGGGGGTCGTTCGCTCATGGTTGCGTTAAATCCAAGGTGTAGAGGCTAGTATGCACAACTTCACTAACTTTGGTAAAGTCTGCGATCGCGATAGAGGATAAAGCCAAATCCCTTTTTCTCCCATCATGGATTGGCCAGGGAATTGAACCCAAAGACCCATCCTATATCCATCGCATTCTAGAATAATTTCGCTTCCTTGCCCGTTTAATCAGCCTTCTATACAAATAAACCGTGGTTGATTGAGCGATTGATTCAGAAGATTTTATCGCCTAATTTAACGCACCTTTTGAGATTTGATTCTCCTAAAAAGTGGAAATAAAGACCAATTTTGACCGACCCATACCATCTTTGCTCTTGCTGAAATAGGGGTTTCTTGCTACAAAATACTGGTAATTAAACCTAATTAAATAGGGATATTCGAGTGACTTACGTTCATAATCCCCCTGATCCAAATCGCCAATCTGAGTCTGCTCCCTTGCCCTCTAGAGAGGCTTTATTGGCCTCTGCTCGCGAGGCTTATGACGCTTATTGCCAAATTCATACGGATCTTCAACCCCCCACCGGGGTAGCTATGGACCGCAACACGGGCCGGGGTCAACTGATATTTTCTGAGCAACCGATCTTGCTGCCCCATGAATGTTTTATTGCTGCCGATCAAATCCAGATCGAAGATGTCCCCCAACCGGAAGAAATAGAATTCAATTAGCCCAAGATGGGTATCCTGCCAATAGGAGGTGACCGTCAGTAGAGGTTTTCTCCCCGCAAACATCCAGGAGAAGCACTAGCAGGTATCACCGATCCAATCGAGCGGGTGATTTCATACTAGTGCGCATAAGACTATGAGTTGGGCTGAAATCTTTATCTATGGACTGGTGGTTAGCCTGGGGGCCTCGGTGGGCAGCTTTTTGAACGTCGTTATCTATCGACTACCCGAAGGCTTATCTCTACTTCATCCACCGTCTCGCTGTCCCCAATGCCACACTCAACTGAAACCCTATGACAATGTGCCTGTTCTGGGTTGGCTATGGCTCCGGGGGAAATGTCGATATTGTCATACCCCCATTTCTAGCCGATATCCCCTAGTCGAAGCGGCGACAGCTGGTCTGTTTCTAGGGATTTTTCTGCTGTTTGGCTATCAATTACAGACCCTGGGCTATTGGCTCTGTGCTAGTATCCTGGTTTCCTTGGCTTTGATCGATTGGGATGTGATGTTACTTCCCAATCCCTTAACCCAGTTGGGGGTTCTTTCAGGCCTTACCTTTCAGACGGTCGTGGGCTGGCATCAGCAGGGTGTAGCGGGGGCAGCTCAGGGGTTTATCTTTGGTGCATTAGGCGTTATTGCTGGGATCTGGCTGATCGATGTCATCGGGTTCCTCGCCACCCTCGCCTTTGGCCGAGTCGCCATGGGTGGAGGAGATAGCAAGCTGATGGCGATGATTGGGGCCTGGTTAGGGTGGAAACAGATGCTCCTCACGCTGTTTTTAGCGTGTTTTGCAGGTTCTATTGTCGGATTAGGCGGTCGGGTCTTTGGCAAAATCGGACGATTTCAGGCCATTCCCTTTGGTCCTTTTTTGGTGCTTGGGGCCTTACTCTGCATGATGGCCGGGGCGCAAATTTGGACCGGTTACCAGGCGGGGATTTTGTGGTTGTATCGCTGGATGGGCATTGAGTTGGGGTGAAGGGGGCTCGATGTGCTCCTGCTGGCCAGCTCAGACTGGAATCATCAGACTGTAATAACCCCTAAACTCCGATGGGGAACCGGAGTATACTAGGTCAAAGGCTGTTGTTGCCTCAGTGGGGCTTGCCCTGTGGAATTGTCATGTAAATGCAGGTATGCGGTTCTGGCGCTGCTCTCGCTAGTAGATCACTACCCGCAGGGCGAACCGATGCAAATTCGCCAGATTGCCGCTCAGCAGCATATCCCCGATCGCTACCTCGAACAGCTCCTCGCAATCCTCCGCCGTGCCGGTTTAGTCTGTTCTCAGCGGGGTGCCCGAGGGGGATATTTATTGGCTCGTGAACCCTGGCAGATTACGCTTTTGGAGATTATGAACTGTATTGAGGGCAGAGATCCACAACCTGGGAACGGAGCTCAAGCGGATCTCACGGCAGAGCGGGCGGTGGTTGATGAAATCTGGCAAGAAGCCGATCAGGCTGCGAGTACGGTGCTGAAAAACTGTACCTTACAAGATTTATGCGATCGCAGAGATACCAAAAAACAAATTGACTTAATGTATTACATCTAAATGCTTTGCATCTAAGCTAAGGGAAGATCTGGGTTGCTTGATCTGCGGTCCTGTCCTCGACTGACTCTATAAAGCAAGGACTTTTGCTATGCGTATCGCCCACGACATCACCGAACTCATTGGTAAAACGCCTCTGATCCAACTCAATCGAATTCCTGAGGCGGAAAGTTGTCTCGCCAAAATTGTGATCAAGCTCGAGAGTCTGAATCCATCCTCTTCCGTCAAAGATCGGATTGGCAGCAATATGATTGCGGTGGCTGAAAAGCAAGGATTGATTCATCCTGGCATTACGGTTTTGGTGGAGCCTACGTCAGGCAATACTGGCATTGCGCTGGCAATGGTTGCTGCTGCCAAGGGCTATCGTTTGATCTTAACGATGCCCGAAACCATGAGTGCAGAACGACGAGCCATGTTGCGGGCCTATGGTGCCCAACTGGAATTAACGCCCGGAACGGAAGGCATGCGCGGCTGTATTGAACGGGCGCAAGAGCTAGTGGATACCCTACCCAATGCCTATATGCTGCAGCAGTTTCGTAACCCAGCAAATCCCCAAATTCATCGCCAAACAACGGCTGAAGAGATTTGGGCTGATACTGATGGTCAGGTGGATTTTCTGATTGCAGGGGTTGGAACCGGTGGCACTCTGACTGGCGTGGCAGAAGTTTTGAAGGCTCGTAAAGACTCATTTCAGGCGATTGCTGTCGAACCCGAGGGCAGCCCCGTTTTATCCGGCGGCTCACCGGGTCCCCATAAAATCCAAGGTATCGGCGCTGGCTTTGTGCCGCCCGTTCTCAACGTCGATCTGATTGATGAAGTTTTGCTGGTCAAGGACGAAGATGCGATCGCCTACGGGCGTCGCTTGGCCCGCGAAGAAGGGCTCCTCTCAGGTATTTCGTCAGGGGCTGCCCTATGGGCAGCTATCCAGGTCGCCAAACGCCCTGACAACAAAGATAAACTGATCGTCATGATTCAGCCAAGCTTCGGTGAACGCTACCTAAGTACCCCTCTGTTTCAAGATCCGGAGACGCATTAGCTGCCATTAGCCATAGCAGAGAACTAAAACCTGGCCATTTGGGGTTATCCTTCACTTCCTAAGCGGGTCTGCTATACTGGCCTCGACTGATCGCTGGGGTCTACTGGTCGTGAAGATACGCCGCCTCATTCCTTCCCCTCCTTATTCGACAGAAGAATGGGCTGCCGAAGCTCGTTTTCTGCATTGGTTAACCTTATTTTGGCTAGGGATTGGCCTTGTCGTTTTATTCTCGGCCTCCTACCATGCTGGGGCTGTTGAATTTGGGGATGGCTTCTACTATTCCAAACGCCAGCTCTTAGGAGTGGTTTTGGGACTGTTAGGGTTTTGCGCGGTTATTCACATCCGCTTGCAACGGCTGATGAACCTCTCCGCATTGGGGTTCTTTTTGTGTTTGGTGCTGATTTTTGCCACTAAAATTCCTGGATTAGGGATGACCATTAATGGGGCAACGCGATGGATCGATATTGGCCCCTTTCCCCTGCAACCGTCGGAGTTAATCAAGCCCTTTTTGATTTTGCAAAGCGCCTACATTTTCAACCGCTGGCCTCGATTAACCCTAGGGGAGCGATTAGGGTGGTTATTCCTGTTTTTGCTAACCCTGCTGGGAATTCTGATTCAGCCCAATCTCAGCACCACAGCTTTATGTGGCATGACCCTTTGGTTGATTGCCCTCGCAGCAGGCCTGCGCTATCGGTCTCTGCTGGTAACAGCCCTAGCGGGTATCGGTTTAGCGGCCATTAGCGTGTTGCGTAATCCCTATCAACAAAGTCGAATCTTGTCGTTTTTGAGTCCTTGGGATGATCCCCTGGGGGACGGCTTTCAGCTTCATCAAAGCTTGTTAGCGGTTGGCTCCGGCGGACTCTTGGGGACGGGGTTCGGGGAATCACAATTGAAACTCTCTTATTTACCGATTCAGCATACAGACTTTATCTTTGCTGTGTTTGCCGAAGAGTTTGGCCTATTAGGTGGATTCTGTTTTTTATTGCTGTTAGCCACTTACAGCTTTTTAGCGCTCCGGGTAGCCATGAAATCTACCCACGCCATCCAGCGTTTAGTCGCGATTGGGGCCATGATTTTTCTAATCGGCCAGTCTCTGATTAATATCGGTGTTGTCATCGGCGTGTTGCCCACCACAGGTCTGCCTCTGCCGATGTTTAGTTATGGCGGCAACTCCATGATTTCTAGCTTATTGATCGCAGGTTTATTGATCCGGTCTGCTCGCGAGAGTCAAAACGCAGAGGTGGTAGCCATTCCCCATCACGAAGGCGAATCTCCCTCCTTGATTCGCTTAGTGGGAGATCATGCTTCCGTCGCCACGTCTCGGCATCGGACTCCCGCGACGGGGCTGAAGGGTTCCTCGGCTGATCTCCCATCTACCGATCGTCCCCCCCTTAAGTTAGTGCGCCGCCCTCAAAAGTCCTCTATATGGAAGCGAATGATGGCTAAGCTACGCTCCTCAAGGCGCACAATCTCTGCACCTACAAAACGGACTGATCCCAGAGCAGTGCTAGCTGCCAAAAAACAACAGCTAAAACAGCGCCGAAACTCCAGATTTCGTTAAGATCAATAACGAACACTGATCGGTCAGTTGCGGTGACGCAGCTTCTCCCTATGCTGGAAACGCTGGAAATTCAGCTTTATCACCTTGAACAATTCGCTAATACGATTGTCTCCACTCAACTCTCTCACCTCTCCGTGTTGAGTGTTGGCATTATCTTTTTAGCTGGGCTGTTAACCAGTTTGACGCCCTGTACCCTGTCGATGCTGCCGATTACAGTGGGCTATATCGGTGGCTATGAAGCGGAGAATAGATGGCAAGCGATGGCCCAATCGATGTGGTTTTGCTTGGGTTTAGCGTCAACGTTAGCGGGTCTGGGTATTGGCGCTGCATTGCTGGGTCGAGTGTATGGACAAATTGGTGTCGGGCTGGCGATTGTGGTTAGCTTAGTCGCAATTATTATGGGCCTCAATTTACTCGAAGCCCTACCGCTACGGCTACCCAGTTTCTCAGGGGTCGATCTGATTTCTGATCAACTCCCCCGAGGCGTTCGGTCTTTCCTTTTAGGATTGACTTTTGGCCTAGTGGCCTCTCCTTGTAGTACCCCAGTGTTAGCCACTTTGCTGGCCTGGATCTCCAGCACCCAAGATCCTATTCTAGGCGGCGGTCTGTTATTGTCATACACGGCAGGCTATACGGCTCCGCTGATCATTGCAGGAACATTTACAGCAGCAATTAAGCGATTTCTTGCGATTCGGCAGTGGTCAGCATGGATTACTCCTACCAGTGGCGTTATTCTCGTCGCGTTTGGGGTATTTTCCTTGCTCAACCATGTATTGCCCAGCGTGTAAGCCTGTTAATTTCTAACTCCTTGATCCAACTTCCATGACATCTAATCTCGGCCAGCCTCAAGCTTTTTTCAAAAAAACGTTAGTGCCTGTTTTAGCGGATTTGCGACTCGCAATTGTATTGCTTCTTGCGATCGCACTCTTTAGCATTTCAGGCACTGTTATTGAGCAAGGTCAGTCCCTGGAGTTTTATCAGGCCAATTATCCTGAAGAACCCGCACTGTTTGGCTTTTTAACCTGGAAAGTGTTGGTCACGATCGGATTAGATCATGTGTATGCCACCTGGTGGTTTTTGTCGCTGCTGATCCTATTTGGCACGAGCTTGACTGCCTGTACCTTTATGCGCCAGCTTCCCGCCCTCAAAGCTGCTCGGAGTTGGAAATTCTATCAAAAACCGCGTCAGTTTGAGAAACTGGCTCTCAGCACAACCCTCGATCCAGATCAGAAAACCTCACTGGTAGAAGCATTACAAAAGAATCGCTACAAAATTTTTGAGGAAGATCAAAGCCTCTATGCCCGCAAAGGGATCACAGGCCGTATTGGCCCCATCATTGTCCACGCCAGCATGATCTTGATTCTCTTAGGATCCATCTGGGGCTCCCTCACCGGATTTATGGCCCAAGAAATGATTCCTAGTGGTACGACTGCCCAGGTGAGCAATATTGTGAAGTCAGGCCCTTGGTCAGGGGCTCAAATCCCTAAGGATTGGGCAGTTCAAGTCAATCGTTTTTGGATTGACTATACCCCTGAAGGTCAAATTGACCAATTCTATTCGGATTTATCGATCGTAGATGCAGATCACCAGGAGTTAGATCGACAAACTATTCACGTCAATCAACCCCTCAAGCATCAGGGAGTGACGCTTTACCAGGCAGATTGGTCGATTGCGGCCGTGCGAGTTCAGCTTAACAACAGCCCTGTTTTACAGTTGCCGATGGCTGCCCTGCAAGCGCCCGGTGGCGGCAGAATGTGGGGAACATGGGTGCCAACCAAACCCGATCTGAGTGCAGGGGTGACCCTGTTGACGACGGACTTACAAGGAACCGTTGTGGTCTATGACGAATCGGGCCAGCTCGTCTCTACGGTGAGAACTGGCATGGCCACTGATGTCAACGATATTAGCCTGAAAGTCGTCGAACTCGTTGGCAGTACAGGGCTACAAATAAAAGCCGATCCTGGCATCCCCTGGATTTATGCCGGGTTCGGGTTGCTGATGATCGGCGTGATCATGAGCTATGTTTCCCACTCTCAAATCTGGTTATTAACGGCTGATAATCAGCTCTATATTGGCGGTCGGACGAATCGGGCTCAGCTCACCTTTGAGAGAGAGCTAGTGGAAATGATCGAAAGCACCCATCAGTCATCTCCCCCCCACCCACAGCCGGATCCTCAGCCCCAAGAAGTGGCTAAGCTATAAGGTTCTGCCCGCCGCTCAATCTCAAGGGCTCTATCCGTCAAATCATTTGTGTCCAAGACCATAACGACTATCGATGTCCCAGCCCCCAACCTCAAAACCGCCTCGATCTCAGTTAAATGAAGACCAGCTGAAACAACTCCGTGCTGAACTCAAATCCCCATACCGGGGTTTGCGACGCTTTATCTATATTGCGTTTGCAGGTTCAGCCTTCGTGGGTGCTGTGGTGTTTTTCTTCCAGTTGCTCGCCAGGGAAAATGTCTCCACCGCCTTGCCCAACTTAATGCTGCAGCTTGGGATTCTTAGTTTGATGGTTTGGTTGCTGATGCGTGATCGCGCCAACCCTGGGACCTAAACCATGCGTTGTTCAATTGCCCATCGGGCCAGCTCAGTCCGGTTGCTTAAGCCCGTCTTGCCTAGCATATTGCTGACATGGCTTTCCACCGTTCGTTGACTGACGCTTAAATCTTCGGCAATCTCGCGATTAGACATGCCTTTAGCTACCAGCTGAATGACTTTCGTTTCTGTCGGCGTCAAGTCCACATCAAACGGAACTTGAACCGACAGTTCTCCCTCCAGAGAATTGGCCTGTTTTTGCATCATTCGCGAGGCTTGCTTTAAGGATGCTTCAATTTGGGCCACGAGCTCATCCGGTTCAAAGGGCTTAATCATATAAACATCCGCCCCAGTGTTTAATCCGGTAACTCGATCTTGGATTTGCCCCTTTGCCGATAAAAAGAGGACGGGAAGGTAACTCGTTTGCGGGTTATCTCGAACGCGTTTGACAAACGCATAACCATCCATCTCTGGCATCATCACATCGCAGATGATCAAATTTGGAATACTTTTCTCTAGAACGCGCAGGGCTTCGCGACCATTCTTGGCCGTTGTCACTTCATATCCACGCAATTCTAAGTAATCCTTCACCAAGAGAATCAGGTTTGGATCATCGTCAATGAGCAGCAGTTGATTTTGTTCAGCCGTGATAACGTCTTGCATACTCTAGAAGCCACCCGTGTCTTAATGCTTTGCTTGACTCAGAACTCTAATAACCGAAATCTAAGTTGCTGAGGCTTGCAAACTTATATCGTATTATTACTTAATCTTTCCCAGATTGAATGATAATTCAACTTCTTTCTGCCTAAATTTACGTTTCTCTTAAGATGGATGTGTCCAGAATCGGACTTGGAGGATCAGGGCGCTCATCCGGTAAATGGTCGAGGATTTCCCAAATCTGTTGCATTAAGATGTCTAAGCCCCGTTGAGCAACGGCAGAGATCAGGTAAACCGGACCACCGCTGATCTGCTCAAGGTTTATTTGATGGTGCTTCAGGCATTGCGAGTCTATCGCATCGATTTTATTGAGGACCAACAGTTGGGGACGATTTCGCAATCCCTGACCGTAGGCTGCCAACTCCTGTTGAATGGTCTGGTAATCCTGCGTGGGATCCGTCGCAGTAACGTCTACCAAATGCAGTAATAATCGGGTGCGTTCCACATGCCGGAGAAAATCATGGCCCAAACCAACCCCGTCATGGGCTCCCTCAATTAGACCGGGAATATCGGCAAAGACCGTGCCATCTCCGGTCGCTCGAGGCACGACTCCTAAGTTTGGAACCAGCGTTGTAAAGGGGTAGTCAGCAATTTTAGGTCGAGCAGCAGACAAGACAGAAATTAAGGTTGACTTACCCGCATTGGGCAGGCCAATAATGCCCACTTCTGCCAAGAGTTTTAGCTCTAACCGTAGACGATACTCTTCACCCGGTAATCCAGGTAAGGCATGTTCTGGCGCTCGATTGCGGTTGCTGAGAAAATGCTTGTTGCCTAAGCCGCCTTTACCGCCCTGAGCAACGATTAAGGTTTGTCCATTAGTGGTCAAATCTCCTAATAGGTTCATGGTGTCGGTGTCATAAATCATCGTGCCACAGGGAACCTCAATCAATAGGTCTTCCCCCGATGCCCCCGTCAAATTTTTAGGGCCACCGCGTTTCCCGTCTTCTGCAATAAATTGGTGGTTGTACTGAAAGTCTAATAGGGTCTGCAGATGGTTTGAAGCCTGAAGCACAACCGATCCGCCTCGCCCGCCATTGCCTCCTGCGGGCCCACCTGCAGGCACATACTTTTCTCGTCGAAATGCCACCATCCCATCTCCCCCTTTACCGGCTTTGACGAAGATTTCAGTTTGATCGATAAAGCGCATAGGAGCAAGATGGGACAACAATGGCGAGAGCGATCGCCCCGACCATCCACAGACCCAATGGGCAGAGACTTAACCTATGGATGGAAGACAATTTTTGGGGTGATTACTTTATCTACAGCTTAACTGAGAGATGTTAAGTCTTGATCCCATTGCTCAGTCTGGTCAATGACCGCTTGATAGGCCATTTCGAGTTGATTCAGTAAAGGGAGGCTTTGGTCCATCATATGCTGCCTCATTTGGACTTCGACTGCTGTCGCGATCGCATACATCGTTACAGCACCCACATGGGCACTGGCCCCCTTCATATGGTGGGCCTCACGTTGAGCGATATCAAAATCTTGGGTTGCGATCGCAGTCTTCAAACGCTTCAAATGTTGTTGCGTATCCGCCACAAACAAGTGCAGAAGTTCCTGCTCAAACGCTCGGTCTCCTGCCGAGGACTCCTGAAGCTGGCTGCGATCAATTGCAGGTGGTAGATGAGTCTGCCAAGGTTCCATCGGGTTTTCTTACACCCTGAGTTTTCACGACAAGATATCGATATCCATTAATTTGCTAGCTCAGGCGGCGTTGCTGCTTCACCAGGCTGCCCTTGAGCCCGAAAAGTTTGGTAGGTCAGTTTAGAAATCTTACGAATCAGCTCTTGAGCGCGAGGATCATTATGGGGGCGCTGCACCAAAATGGCGGCCACATAGTGTTGACCGTTGGGCATATCAATCAGGCCAATATCACCCACAACCGAGCCAATATCCCCCGTTTTGTGGGCAATATTGGCATCCTTGTCCAAACCTTGGGGCAGGAGGGTCTTGGTCACGGTCTGACGGAGAATATCCAAGGCCTGCCCACGACTTTTCGGCAACAGAAGGTCTTCATTTCTCAGTTTCAACATCAAGGTCGCCATATCCCGGGGACTGATCGTGTTAGTCCCCTCCAAGTCTGGCAGGGGATTGCGAATCACCGTATGCTTTAGCCCCCAGGATTTAAAACGTTGATTTAGTTTTTGGGCGCCTCCCAAACGATCAATCAACATATTGGTGGCAGTATTATCGCTGATGGCAATCATGTACTCGGCGGTTTCTAGGGCTGAAAACCGAGTTCCCACCTGCTGATATTGCATGGAGCCTGCTTCCGATGCGACCAAATCTTGACGCATCACTAGAGATTCATCCAGGGCAATCTTGCCTGCATCAACGTCTTCAAAAAAAGCCAGTAGAACTGGGATCTTGATCGTACTGGCAGCGGAAATACTATCCGTGCTGTTGATGTCCAGATAGTCGCCTGTATCCGGATTAAGGAAAAATAGGGCAGGCGACAGTTCGGGTTGGGCGGCGGACCATTGCTGAATCTGTTGCTTAATGGCAGAAAGTTCCTGGCCTTCACGAATTAAGCGGTTGAGCCGAGGTTCCTGGGACCATCGATAGAAAAGAGATTGAGGCGTTTCTGCTGGCGGATCAAACGTTTTGGGCTTGATCGGCTGTCCTTGCTTTTGTGGCTGTCCTTGTTCTTTCGCTTTAGTGGGGGGAGCAAAGGCTGCGAGATTAGAGGAAGAGTGAGACGATGCTGGCACACTACGAGGTTTGGGATCAATCACGCTTAGAACAGTCCCTGCGATCGCAGCCACCCCAGCCCCCAAAATGGATAACCGGATGACATATGCCAACAATCCCGACTGCGTAGAAGGCGTCTGACGGTATGGGCGAACGAACTTATCCTGGGAATAGCGCCTTGATCGCCTGACGGCAGGGGATTGGCCGGGAGCTGCCTTCGTCTGATCGGCCTTCACCGCAGAAGGAGTCTGCCGAGAGCGCTTCGATGGGGATCGATGCTTGGCCTGCTGCAGGCGTTCCTGCTTACGAATCGCCCGACGGGTTTGATGAGCCCTTCTCCGTCGCTCCCAGAGTTGGCGCTGTTGTTGCCGAGTTAAAGTCCGCTTGGAGTGTTGAAGCACCACCCTCTCCTAAATCAAGTCTTTGCTGCAATGGAGTCCGAGGACTCAAAGTAAACCCTTTTCTCTGGACCAGTTGAGGAGTCTTTGGGCTCTCGCTAGCCGTCAGCGGACCCCAGTTCATTCAGATTACGAGTATTTTAATCAATTTGATTGGATTTTCCAGTCTACCTGACGAATCATACCCCTTAACATTGCCACTTCTTGCGGAGAAAGCTGGCCGCGGTTCACCATTAACCGCAGTTTCTGCATGCGAGCCTTAGCGGTATGGGGATGGAGATAGCCAATTTCTAGTAAAATTGCCTCAAATGCCCTCAAGAACTCTTCTTTTTGCTGAAAAGGAGCTAATTCTCTTGGGGAAGGCGAGTGGTGGGATGCATAATGCGGTGGAACTCCCTCAGTAGTTCCTTGGTGATGATCTAGGGTGAACTGACGAAGTTCGTAACAACAAATTGTTACAGCTTGGGCCAAGTTCAAGGCTGAGTACGCTGGATTCGTGGGAATTTGTAAACAGGCCTGGGCATGGTACAGCTCTGCGTTGCTCAACCCTCGATCTTCGGGTCCGAAAACGAGAGCAGTGGGACCGTCCAACAACCAAGGCAGAATTTGTTTGGGGGGATAAGTCTCTATGGGCAAACGCCGGGGTCGAGCGGAGGTAGCCACGACTCGCTGACATCCTTCTAGGGCATCGGTTAAAGTCTGGACAATGGTGGCCTGGGATAAAAGTTCAGCAGCGTGGACAGCCATTTTCTGACTCTCAGCACTGAAAATATCACAGTGAGGATTAACCAGCACCAATTGCTGTAATCCCATATTTTTCATCACCCGAGCGATTGAACCAATATTTAAAGGGCCAGCAGGCTCAACCAGAACGATTTTGATATTGTCCAATCGAAGTATGTCCATTGTTTAACGAAACCGCTGAATCAGGAAGATAGGGTTGCACCGGAGTGAAGGGTGGCTACCAATCATTACAAATAATTACATGATCGACGGCAGATTCAGGATGACAGCCATGTTCAAAGGGATTGAATTGACATATTCACAAGCAGCATATTAAAAAGCTCTCAGAGGAAAATGTATTTTATTTGAATCTCAGCACTGCGTTCAAGTTGACATGTAGTAAAAATGCCTGACTGCTTCTGGCAGAATCGTGAACCAGCATTCCAATTCACTCTAGATTCCAATGGATTTTATGGGGATGCGCTGAAAAGTGAAGGAGGCCTCTAAATCCTTGAGTTCCTGCTATGATGTCGCGTGTAAGTAGGTGTGGGAAGAGAAGGAGCGAAGCGCAACAATGCAGAGTGCAGTCGATTTAAGTGGCCGTCCTATTCACTTCATCGGTATTGGCGGTATCGGCATGTCAGCATTGGCACATATCCTGCTTAAACGGCAACTGCCTGTTTCGGGCTCAGATCTAAAAACGAGCCACATTACTCAACAATTAGATGCCGAGGGAGCCCAGATTTTCTGGCAGCAAGAGGCGGCAAATATTCAGCAGCTTTGCCAAAGCGATGCCATGTCTTCACTCCCTCAGGTGATTTGCTCCACGGCGATTCATGAAGACAATCCAGAATATCAAGCCGCCGTCCAGCGAGGCTGTCCGATCTTTCATCGCTCAGATGTACTAGCAGCGCTTATACAAGAGTTTCCTCAAAGCATTGCTATTGCCGGAACTCACGGTAAAACCACCACCAGTAGTTTGGTAGGGTATTTGCTATTGGAAACTGGATTAGACCCCACCATCATTGTGGGGGGAGAGGTGGCTGCCTGGGGGGGGAATGCCCGGACAGGGGATAGTGCTTACTTAGTCGCTGAAGCCGATGAATCAGATGGGTCGCTTGTAAAGTTTTCCCCTCACATCGGTGTGATCACTAATATTGAGCTGGATCATCCAGACCACTACAGCTCCATCGAACAAGTCGTGGGTATCTTCCAACAGTTTGTGGATCACTGCCACACGATGATCGTTTCCGCGGATTGCCCCATCATTGCGGCACAGATTTTAGCTCAGGTCAGTGACCAAACGGATCAAACCCTGATTACCTATGGCCTCGACCCAGATCGGTCTGCAGATTACACCGTCCGCATGATTGACTATTCAGGTCAAGGAACCGCTGCAGAAGTTCTGGAGCACGGTGAATATTTGGGCCAACTCCAACTTCCCCTTCTCGGAGAACACAATCTTAGTAATGCCCTTGCTGCGGTTGCGATTGGACGTTTAGCAGGACTGAAGTTTTCTGATATTGCTAACGCATTAAGCACTTTTGCAGGGGCGAAACGTCGTTTCGAAATTTATGGTGAAGCTCAAGGCATCTGTTTTGTCGATGACTATGCTCATCACCCGAGCGAGATCCAAATGACATTGGGCTCGGCCCGTCTCCATGCAGAAACGGCAGCTGCACAATATTCCCAATCCCGTGTTGTGGCTGTCTTTCAGCCCCATCGATATAGTCGAGTGACGACCTTCTTATCCGAATTCAGCCAATCGTTCCAAGCGGCTGATATGGTGGTTGTCACTGATATTTACAGCGCTGGGGAACCCAACCCTGGCACCATTGATGGACAGCAGGTCGCAGATGCGATCGCAGCCCATCATCCTCACGTCACCTATCAACCTTCCTTGGAAAATGTAGTCACCTGCTTACAGACGCATCTGCAAGCAGGTGACGTCGTCCTATTCTTGGGCGCAGGCAACTTAAATCAAATTATTCCAACCGTGCTGGCTCACTACCAAATTTCTGCTCAAGCATCGCCTGAGGTCGTTCTTCAATGACACCTTCCTCTATCGTTCTAGCAGACAGTCGCTGCACCATTCATGCACACGTCAGTTTGGCAGACATGACCACTTTCAGGGTTGGAGGAGCAGCTGAATGGTTTATCGCACCTAAAAATTTGGAGGAATTGCAAGCCAGCTATGCTTGGGCCCATGAGCAAAAGCTACCGATCACGTTTCTGGGGGCTGGCTCTAACCTGTTAATTAGCGATCAAGGACTTCCGGGGCTGGTGATTGCCACTCGTTATCTACGCGAACGCAGTTTTGATGATGGCGTCTGCCAAATCACGGCCTATGCCGGAGAACCCCTGCCTAAGCTGGCTTGGCAAGCCGCAAAACGAGGATGGGCAGGGATGGAATGGGCGGTTGGCATTCCCGGCACCGTAGGCGGAGCCCTGGTGATGAACGCTGGTGCCCATGGAGGATGCACGGCTGATATCCTAGCCGAAGCCCATATCCTGGATGCCGATGGATCCATTCAAATCTTGACAATGGAAGATATGGCGTTTCAGTATCGCTCTTCGGTTTTGCAACAGCATTCCCAACCCGTCGTCAAGGCCGTTTTTCAACTTCATGGGGATAAATCCGTTAAAGAAGTGCAGGCAACCACCCAGTCTCATTTGAATCATCGTTTGAGTACGCAGCCCTATGACTGGCCCAGTTGTGGGAGCGTTTTTCGAAATCCCTTACCCCGGACTGCTGGGTGGCTAATTGAGCAATCTGGTTTGAAAGGATATACCCTGGGAGGTGCTCAAGTGGCTCAGAAACACGCTAACTTTATTCTTAATTCTGGGAACGCAACCGCAACAGATATCTTTACCCTTATCCGCCATATACAGCACAAAGTCGAGGAAAATTGGTCTTTGCTCCTCAAACCTGAAGTAAAAATGTTGGGTGAATTTCCACAAATCCCCTAGAAAGTAGATATCCTGTGTTTCGCTTAGGGTAGACTCTCAGTATCATAGTAAACAGTTTGTTGTGATGCGCTACATCAGCGTGTGTGCAAACAAACCCTTGAATCAAGCCCATTAACTAATTAACAAAACTATGCCACAAGGACAAGGACAAGGATTTGGTTTCGGCCTCGGCAAAATGAAAGAGCTCGCTGCGGCTATCCAAAAAGCCCAGCAAGTGCAAGAAGGCGCAAAGCAGCTGCAAGAAGACCTCGAAAAAATGGAAATCGAGGGTGAAGCAGGGGGTGGCTCAGTTAAAATCGTGATGAGCGGCAATCAAGAACCTATTCGGGCTGAAATTACGCAAGAAGCAGTGGATAAGGGGCTGGATGCCCTTTCCGAACTGGTGACCGAAGCGATGAAAGATGCTTATCAAAAGTCGACTGAAACTATGCGAGAGCGCATGGAAGACTTAACCGGGGATCTGAACTTACCGGGTCTGAGTGGGTAAGTTGACACTGGAGGTCAAAGATCTATATAGTTAGGATTTGGAAGAAATTAAAAATCCTAATCCTAAATTTGCAGCCCATCTATGCCCACTATTCAGCAGCTCATTCGCAGCGAACGTTTTAATTCAAAGAAAAAGACCAAGTCCCCAGCTCTTAAAAGCTGCCCTCAACGGCGGGGCGTTTGTACCCGGGTTTATACCACTACACCTAAAAAGCCCAATTCTGCCCTTCGGAAAGTTGCACGGGTTCGCCTAACTTCTGGCTTTGAAGTCACTGCTTATATCCCTGGAATTGGTCATAATCTGCAGGAGCACTCTGTGGTCATGATTCGAGGCGGTAGGGTGAAGGACTTACCCGGCGTTCGATACCATATTATTCGCGGAACTTTGGATACAGCAGGCGTAAAAGATAGACGCCAAGGTCGTTCCAAGTATGGAGCCAAACGTCCCAAAGCTTAACAGAGGCTGATTCCTGACCGTCTTTCTTCCAGTGCTGATGAGAGCGATAGTTGGCTCAAATGCGCAGATTGTTGATAGGGTCAGGGAAGAATTTCTGAATTGGATTGAAATCCCGCTGTCCTCCTTTGTCATCGGCTTACCCGGCCGAATTTCATAATCTGCCCCCCGTGCTCGGGGTTCTGTCTGTGACCTTCAATTATTCTTTTTTGTGTAGGATTTCTCATGTCTCGTCGAATTCGTGTCCAAAAGCGCCCTGTTCCGCCCGATCCAGTTTATAACAGCCGTTTAATTAGCATGACGATTCGGCGACTGATGAAAAGTGGCAAAAAATCTTTAGCCTCTCGAATTCTGTATGATGCCCTCAAAATTATTGAGGAGCGGACGAATCAAGATCCATTAGAGGTGTTTGAAACCGCCATTCGTAACGTGACACCCTTGGTAGAGGTTAAGGCTCGGCGTGTGGGCGGGGCAACTTATCAAGTGCCGATGGAAGTGCGTTCTGACCGCGGAATAGCGTTGGCCTTGAGATGGATTATTCGTTTCTCCCGCCAACGTCCGGGCCGCTCTATGGTCACTAAACTGGCCAACGAGCTGATTGATGCCGCCAATGAAACAGGCGCTGCGATTCGCAAGCGGGAAGAGACCCATAGAATGGCCGAAGCGAACAAGGCCTTCGCCCATTATCGCTATTAAGCTTTGTTAAGATTATCTAGAAAAAGTTATAGAATCATTACAGCAATTAGAGTTGCAAGTGACTTGTACTGAGAACTTGCTTGGTCGAAGGAGGTAGCTGTGGCACGTTCCGTCCTGCTAGATAAAGTGCGCAATATTGGTATTGCAGCCCATATTGATGCAGGAAAAACGACAACAACTGAACGCATTCTGTTTTATTCCGGCGTTGTTCATAAGGTCGGAGAAGTTCACGATGGCAATACGGTGACGGACTGGATGGATCAGGAGCGTGAGCGGGGCATCACCATTACGGCTGCAGCGATTTCGACAACTTGGCAAGACCATCAAATCAATATTATTGATACCCCTGGGCATGTGGATTTCACCATTGAGGTAGAGCGCTCCATGCGCGTCCTGGACGGTGTCATTGCCGTTTTTTGCTCTGTGGGAGGGGTTCAGCCTCAGTCTGAGACGGTCTGGCGACAAGCCGACCGGTACCAGGTTCCTCGGATCGTTTTTGTCAACAAGATGGATCGAACGGGAGCTGATTTTTTCAAGGTCCATGACCAAATTCGAGATCGGCTCAAAGCGAATGCGATCGCAATTCAGATTCCCATTGGCAGCGAGGATCAATTTGAAGGCATTGTTGACTTAGTCTGCATGAAAGCCTTTCTCTACACCAACGATCAAGGTACAGATATTCAAGAGACAGAGATTCCCGAGGCGGTCCTCACCCAAGCACAGGAATATCGAACCCTGCTGGTTGAGGCGATTGCCGAATCCAATGATGACTTGATGGAAAAGTATCTGGATGGTGTTTCCTTATCAGAAGACGATATCAAGGTAGCTCTGCGGGAGGGAACCATTGCTGGCACGATCGTCCCCATGCTCTGTGGATCGGCCTTCAAAAATAAAGGTGTCCAACTGTTGTTAGACGCGGTCATTGACTATATGCCAGCTCCCATTGATGTTCCGGCGATTCGAGGAACATTGCCCGATGGGGCGGAGGCCGATCGTCCAGCCGATGACAATGCCCCGTTAGCGGCACTAGCCTTTAAAGTGATGTCCGATCCCTATGGACGTCTGACCTTTATTCGCGTGTATTCTGGGGTCCTTGCCAAGGGGAGTTACGTTCTCAATCCCACGAAAGGTAAAAAAGAACGGGTTTCGCGCTTAATCATCATGAAAGCCGATGATCGGATTGAGGTTGAAGAGTTGCGGGCTGGGGATCTTGGGGCAGCCTTGGGTCTCAAGGATACCTTCACGGGAGAAACCCTCTGTGACGAAGCCCACCCGATTATTCTGGAATCGCTGTATGTTCCTGAACCGGTGATTTCTGTGGCGGTTGAGCCCAAAACCAAGCAAGACATGGATAAACTGTCCAAAGCTTTGCAATCTTTGTCCCAGGAAGATCCCACCTTTCGGGTCAGTATTGACCCCGAGACTAATCAAACGGTCATTGCCGGAATGGGTGAACTTCACCTAGAGATTCTGATTGACCGAATGCTGCGAGAATTTAAGGTGGAGGCCAACATTGGTGCCCCTCAGGTCGCTTATCGGGAGACGATCCGCAAGGCCATCACTGCGGAAGGAAAATTCATCCGACAGAGCGGCGGCAAAGGACAATATGGTCATGTAGTGATTGAGCTCGAACCGGCAGAAGAAGGTGTGGGTTTTGAGTTTATTTCCAAGATTGTGGGGGGATCTGTCCCCAGAGAATTTATTAGTCCAGCGGAGCAAGGGATGAAAGAAGCTTGTGAATCTGGTATCTTAGCTGGTTATCCCCTCATTGATGTCCGAGCGACGTTGATTGATGGGTCGTACCATGATGTTGATTCTTCTGAAATGGCCTTTAAAATCGCAGGTTCTATGGCAATTAAGGAGGGGGCAATGCAAGCCTCCCCGGCATTGCTCGAGCCAATGATGAAGGTTGAGGTTGAAGTTCCTGAAGACTTCCTCGGCTCTGTAATGGGTGATCTCATTTCTCGTAGAGGCCAAATCGAAGGTCAAGAAGTGGCCCAAGGGCTCGCCAAGGTGACCACTAAAGTCCCTTTGGCGACCATGTTTGGCTATGCCACAGATATCCGGTCTATGACTCAGGGTCGAGGTATCTTTACAATGGAGTTTAGTAACTATGAGGAGGTCCCTCGCAGTGTTGCTGAGCCCATCATCGAAAAAAACAAAGGGAACGCATAATTCATCGAAAAGGAATAGTTGATACATGGCACGCGCAAAATTTGAACGAACAAAACCCCACGTCAA
>NZ_JANQOP010000060.1 GCF_028285745.1 Acaryochloris sp. IP29b_bin.137
ATTTTGTCCATGAATCAGAAACTACAGAAGCAAATCCAAGCAGAGATTGGAGAAGATGACGGCCATGAACTTCCCAATATTCCTGGTATTGATTGGACAGCTGCAAATATCGATTTATGAATCTTCCATAAATTTTGGAATATTTCTATCTCACATCAACCATTAGTCAATAGTAGTCGCCTGAAGACCTTATTCTCATTCCAAAGTTCTAAAGAGTGCTTTTACCGAGGAATATCCCATGGACATTAACTCAGCAGGTTCACCTCGATATCCAGTTCCCTTGATCGCACTGGCCCCCTTTTTACTGATCACCTTCGGTTTGGCCTGGGGCATTTTGGCCCTATATATCCTACTTCCAGGGCCAATGACAGCGATATTTGGCCAGTTGAGTGGGCACCATCCCCTCTTTATTCTGGCTGTGTGGAGTCCAGCGATTTCAGCGGTTATCATCATCATCCGTTACGATGGGCTGCCAGGTTTGCGGCGTTATTTGTCTCGGATGTTTCTCTGGCATTGCCCTCCAGCCTGGTACGCCTTTTTGCTGCTTGTGCCGCTACTGTTCTATGCCGGGGCTGCTGTGAAGGGCAATCTTTTCACAGCTCCATTCCCGTTTATCTCGTTGCCAGCCCTGCTGTCAGCCATCGCCATTACCCTGATCCTTGGTCCAGTTGAAGAGTTTGGCTGGCGTGGGTTAGCGTTACCGCTGCTGCAACGACGGTTTGCGCCCATCTGGGCCGGACTTATTTTGGGGGGCATCTGGGGCATCTGGCACCTACCCGCCTTTCTGTTGAGCGGCACACCGCAAAGCGCCTGGTCGTT
This sequence comes from Acaryochloris sp. IP29b_bin.137, assembly GCF_028285745.1. Taxonomy (GTDB): domain Bacteria; phylum Cyanobacteriota; class Cyanobacteriia; order Thermosynechococcales; family Thermosynechococcaceae; genus Acaryochloris. The sequence goes on from NZ_JANQOP010000060.1 coordinate 820, forward strand.
TACTCCTTTTTTACTCGGTTCAGTCGCCCTTAGTCTGATAGTTACCCCTCTATTTAATGCATCGCAGGGGAGCATTTTGCTGTCGTACCTATTCCACTTTCAGCTCATTAATCCGATTTGGCCTGATGCTCAGCCCTACGACATCTTTTTCTTTTGGGTGGCCGCCCTCGTGATTGTCGCGATCAACCGCAAAACGATGTTGCGCAAAGCCAAAGCGGTAACAGAGGTCATTCCACCCGCTGCAAATATAAGGTTAACGGAAGAACTCACTCGGGAGACCCGCCCGTGAGCCTGCCAGTCCTGCAGCGTATCGTCAAGTTCCTTCGAGGACAGCTTGCTAACCACCACTCTCAGCCTTTGGTTCTTTTGAACAGACGGGTAGCAAGGTCAGCCTTTTGGTTTCTGCCGTTTTGCCTGAGCCTACTCTTGATAGTTTCTTCAAACCGCACCATTGCTGCTACTGATCTAAATCAGATATTCCAATCAGTACTAGAAAACGCTCAACAACAATATGGATTCCCAGGGGCAACGGCGGCTTATGTTTTACCCGATGGCACCGTGGGGGTTGCCGCCACAGGAGTAGCGGATACCGAAGTGGGAACGCCAATGACCGAGCAGTCTCGGATGCTGACTGCCAGTATTGGCAAGACCTTTGTGGGAGCTACTGCAATCGCTCTAGCTCAGGAAGGCTGTCTAGATCTGGATGCACCTATATCTCAGTGGTTAAGCGAGCGACCCTGGTTCTCCAGATTGCCCAACCACAATGACATCACCCTGCGGCAGTTGCTCAATCATAGTGCAGGGCTACCTGACCATGTTCATTTGGACAGCTTTGTATCGGCTGTTTCGCATCGTTGGCAAGAACCTGGCAATCCATTCCCACCGGAATCCTTGATTGAATTTGTGTTGGATTTACCTCCCCTGTTCGAGGCTGGAGAAGGCTGGGCCTATACCGACACCGGATACATTGTCGCTGGACTCGCGATGGAAGCCGCAACAGGTAGATGCTACTACGATGAAATTCAAAACCGTTTCCTGACA
>NZ_JANQOP010000076.1 GCF_028285745.1 Acaryochloris sp. IP29b_bin.137
CCAAACCCACATTACGGTTCACCTAGAAGTTGAAGATGCTGGGTTCCGGTCGACGGGTAAGCGTATTGATTTTCCTGGTTTTTTCCGGGCCTATGTGGAAGGGTCCGATGATCCCGATGCCGCCTTGGACGATCAAGAGGTGCTGCTGCCTTCCCTGAAGCAAGGGGATACGCCGGAGTGCACAGAGCTTTCCCCCATCGGCCATGAGACCCAGCCGCCAGCCCGGTTTACGGAAGCATCGCTGGTGAAAATGCTGGAAAAGGAAGGGATTGGCCGTCCCAGTACCTATGCCAGTGTGATCGGTACGATTATTGACCGGGGCTATGCTCAACGCCAGGCTAATGCCTTGGTGCCCACCTTTACTGCTTTTGCTGTCACCGCTTTGTTGGAGCAGCATTTTCCAGATTTAGTGGATCTCAGCTTTACAGCGCGCATGGAGCGAAGACTGGATGGTATCTCGACGGGGGAAGTCGAGTGGCTGCCATATCTGAGTGACTTTTATTTGGGGGATGAAGGTCTGGAAACCCAAGTCAAAACCCGACAGGATCAGATTGATCCAGGTGAGGCTCGAACCATTGATCTGGATAATCTGGAAGCCAAGGTGAGAATTGGTCGCTTTGGCCCTTATATCGAGACAGAGCATGAGGAAAAGCCCGTTAAGGCGTCTTTACCCAAAGATATGACGCCAGCGGATTTGACGCCAGAGCAAATTGAGCAGCTCCTTAAACAAAAGCTGGAAGGCCCTGAAAAACTAGGCTTCCATCCCGAGAAAGGAGAGCCCATCTACATCTTGCTGGGGGCTTATGGTCCTTATGTGCAGTTGGGAGATGTGACTGAGGAAAATAAAAAGCCCAAACGAGCCTCTCTGCCCAAGGGAGTGGCGATGGAGTCGGTGACTTTAGATATGGCGGTCGAGTTATTGTCTTTGCCCCGGTTGTTGGGGCAGCATCCGGATACCGGCTGCAAAGTGCAGGTGGGCCTGGGTCGGTTTGGTCCCTATGTGGTTCATGACCAAGGCAAAGAAGGCAAAGATTATCGGTCACTTAAGAAAGAGGATGATCTGTTCACCATTTCATTTGAGCGAGCTTTGGAATTATTGGCGATGCCGAAAGGCACTCGGGGACGCCGGGGAACGAAAAAAGCCTTGAAAGAACTGGGTAATCATCCAGAAGATGAAGCACCCGTCAATGTGTATGACGGTCCCTATGGCCCATATATTAAGCACAATAAGACGAATGTCTCCTTGCCTGAAGGGAAAAAAGTTGAAGACGTGACTTTGGAGATGGCTCTGCCATTGTTAGCAGAGAAAGCTTCGACGAAGGGCAAGAAAAAGACGAGTCGCGCTAAATCAACCACGAAGAAAAAAACAACTAAGAAGACTACCGCTAAGAAAACGACGACTAAAAAGACGGCAGCGAAAAAGACCACTGCGAAGAAAACGACCAAGTCATAGTCATCAGCTCCAAGTGGCCATCGTTCTCGTGGAGATGCATACCGCTTAGCACTGGTGGGAGCTTAACCTTGAACCGTATTTTGGTTGTTGCAATTCTTGTAACGATAGATAGTCTGCTGAAAAGGTTGAGCTAGCATAGACCGAAATTCAGTGACGGTTTCTTGGGATCATGAAAATTAAACGTTTCCTTAGTGCTTGTCTGGTGGTTGTGCTGATGTGGACTAGCCTGTCGCCTGATGCTTTGGCCTTTTGTGGATTTTATGTCGCTAAAGCCGATACGGCTTTGTATAACGAGGCATCTCAGGTTGCGATCGCAAAAGATGGCAGCCGCACGGTCTTGACCATGGCTAACGATTTCAAAGGGGATGTAAAAGACTTTGCCATGGTGGTGCCCGTCCCCGTCCTCTTGCAGGAAAACCAGATTCATGTCGGCGATCCCACGATTTTGAAACGGCTGGATGATTTTTCTGCCCCCCGATTAGTGGAATATTTTGACGAAAATCCCTGCCAAGTTTTTCGTAATTCTCTTGATCGGGAATCATTCCGTTTACCCGCTGCGGCAATGCCACAAGAGTCTCGATCTGAAGCTGATTTAGGGGTGACTATCGAAGCCCAGTTCAGTGTTGGGGAATATGACATTGTTATTCTGAGTGCCAAGGAATCCAATGGGCTCCAGACCTGGCTTAACCGCAATGGTTACAAAATTCCTCGCGGGGCACGGTCGCTCCTCAAGCCTTATATTCGCCAAAATATGAAGTTCTTCGTGGCCAAGGTCAACTTAGAAGAGTTTGAGAAATCTGAATTCCAGAAGCTGCGGCCTTTGCAGATGGCGTTTGATTCGCCCAAGTTTATGCTGCCGATACGGCTAGGCATGATCAATGCCAATGCAGAACAAGACTTGATTGTCTATTTGCTCTCTCCCAAGGGACAAGCTGAGCTGGTCAACTATCGCACCGCCAATATCCCCACGGATGCTGAGATCCCCGAATTTGTAAAAGACGAGTTTGGCAATTTTTATACCGCAATGTTTGAGAATGCCCATGCCAAAGCCGGTAAGCGGGTCGCTTTTCGAGAATATGCTTGGGATATGGGTAGCTGTGATCCTTGCTCCGCAACGCCACTGACCCCAGAGGAATTGCGTAAAGCAGGCGTGTTCTGGTTGCCAGAGCGGCCTCAAGGAGATTTTGTGGTTCCCCCTCGTTCGACGGGCGTATTTATCACCCGACTTCATGTTCGCTATAGCCGCGATAAGTTCCCTGAAGATTTGATGTTTCAAGAAACGAGCAATCGTCAGTTCTTTCAAGGACGCTATGTGATGCGCCATCCTTACAAGCAAGAGGCGGATTGTCCGGCGGGCCGTCGTTACAAGCGTTCGCTCTCAGCTCGGTTTGAAAAGGAAGCTCAAACCCTGGCTAAGCTGACTGGCTGGAATATTCAGGATATTCGTAAAAAGATGGATTTCCAAAACTCTAAACCTGAACCCTGGTGGAAGCGATTGTGGAAATAAGTGGATGACAGTCCAAAAAAAGCTTTAGTGCAGATATTAGACCTCTTGCAATATTCGTTTCATGATGTGTTACTGATTCAATTTATGCAGCGATCTGACTTGTTTTTTTAGTCCGCTACCATATCGTTAGCTCAATTATGCAAGAGGTCTATTCTATGCGCCCTTGCTCGGCGCTTCGTAGCGAATCACTGCCCAAGCAAGCGTGACCGGTATAAGCATGCCGAGGCCAAAAGGGATACGGCAGGCTAAGCCGCTTTGCTGAGTCCATCCCCCAACGCCATGAACCGAGCATTCCCTTAGCCCTGGCCCGAATGCAATCCACCCGGAGATCAAGCACAATAGCAAGGCCAAAAGCAATATCAGCAGCTTTTGTAGATCCAGCCTGTTGAGGTTGACAGTAAATACCAACAATCCTGAGGCTGCAAAAACCCCCGCACTGGCATAGGCAATCCATGCTGGAACCTGAAGTAAATCGGGTCGCAAATAGATGAGAAAAGCGAACAAGATGCCAAATAGCAAGAACACTATTCCAAAAGTTAGGCTTTGGGATTGCTTTTCTGCCATATTGGAGTTCTCTTAAACAAAATTATGGGTTGACACAATAAGGCCGTGTCTATTTTAGCCTCAGCCAATTAGGAGCCAGAGGGTGAGATGGCTTTTAACGTTCTGCGATCGCATTAATGACTGGCATAGGCGTCTAGCCGTAAGCGTATGCATATGCATAAGAAATCAAACGCTTTTCTGACTTAAATGTGCCGCTAATCGTCTTTTGCGTAGATGGCGATGCCATAAACGGCAAAGCCACCGTATACAAAGGCAGGCATGATCAACACAGTCCACCATTTGCCCAAAAGCCACCACTCATTGATGGGTGTATGAGGTTCGATATTGCTCGCCACTAAAACACCTATCGCCGTTGCCAAACCCCCGAGAATATGAATATAGAGGGGACATTTAAAGCCTGACTGCTGCCATAAGAACAAGGCACAGAATAAAATAAGTACGATGATGCCAACTTCAATGGGCGTCACAATAGTTCCCTAATTCTGTGCCCTTAGGTTGCCCGCCTGTGGTACCCATCAGGACAGTTCTCAGAAAGATGAAATCCTTGCCATTAGACATTCAAAAAGAGACTGCTGCAAGCCTCTACCCTTTTGGGTTGGCTTGCAACAGTCTTGCAAAAGGTTAGCTTACTGCGGTTCAGAGTTTATTTTGCCTAATCGATTCTTAGATCCTTTCTTAAGCGCAAATCCAAATCGCGATCGGGGTAGATGACGACGAGATCGCGATCGCGACTGCTACGATAATCATCATCCCGTCGATCAAGGACCTCTTCGCGTCTGCGATCGCCCAAAATCGTGGCTAAGACATCTCGGACGCCCTCAGAGGTTCGGGTGCGGCGAGAGGCAACTCGGCGATTGGGATAAACAATCTCAGAATAGGCATCCAAATTGTAACGACGGCCATTGGGTAAAACGATCCGCCTAGCGTCATAGACGATGCCTCCATCCCGGGGACGCAGACGGCCTTCGATGCGACTATTGCGAGGGATAATCACGCGCCCCGTATCGTCGGCTCGAATATTTTCGTTGATGTAGAGGGTGAGATCCCGATCATCATTTTTGCGAATGACGATGCGATCGCGATTCTTTGCAAAGGTCCGTATCGTTTTACCTTCATACAGACGACCTTTATTGAACCGCCAGCGATCGCTTCGTCGGTCTCGTCGATTGTCAAAGCGGTCGTCGTCAAACCGATCATTATCCGCTTTGCAAAAGTAGCCGCGACGCTCACGCTTGCACTCGTAGCCCCACCGTTCTGCGGCTTCTGGGAAAGAACGCGGTCGCCGACCCGAAAACTGGGCTTGGGCAGAATCGATGCCCAGTCCTGAGCCCAGCAAGACCACCGAAGCCAAAGTTGTAGGTAGGAGTCTGATTTTAGATTTCATAAGTAACACTGCCTTACAAGGAGTTCAGAGAGATTCAACAACCGATCGGTACATCTTCTGACGCCCCAGAAATCTAAATAGTTTCTCCTGGGTTCGAGATTTGCCCGTTCCTCAGAGCGATACGGCGGTATCTACCGCAGCGGCCTGCCGATAATAGCTAGCCACAATCGCCACCGTTAACCACCACAGGGTATTGATTTCAGGACGATACCACACAGTATCGACGAACCCGTGGATCAGCATGCCGACAATAGAGGCAATCGCTCCCACCAACCACCAAACTTCCTGGCTTTGCAGTTGTCGCAGCTTGTGAAACTGAACCCAGGCTTGCTGGAAAATCAGAGCGACCAGCCACATCAAACTGGCAAATCCGATAACGCCCGTTTCAACCAGGGTTTCCAAATAAATCGAGTAAGCACTGAGGGCATGGTAGTTGGGCTTTTGAAAAAAGGGATAAATCCGGTTAAAAGCCACGTTGCCCGGGCCAATCCCCAAGATCGGGCGCGCCTGAATCATCTCCAGCACGGATTCCCAAACATTGATCCGAAAATTATTACTGCTATCGGCCCGTCCTGAAAAGACGCTCAAGGCCCGATCCCGCAGGGGAGTGACAAACAACATCCCTAAGGCAACAGCCCCCACAATCGTGCCCATCGTCAGGGGGACAATCCACATCTGCCAAAACTGGGGTAGATAGGGCAATAACCAGTACAACGTCATCATGGCCATCATAAAAATAGCCAAAACTAGGCCAATCCATGCACCTCGACACCCAGTCCAGTACATACAGGCACTGTGAACCATCAGCATCGTCGCGGCCAACACCTTGGCGGTCCAACGCTGCCAGGCAATCAAAGCGCAGATACAGAAAATAATGGCCGGTAAGATATAGGCGGCCAGCAGGTTTGGATTGCCCAGGTAGCTGTAGACTCTCACCTCATCGGCGGTCGTCGAGGTGGGATCGACCCAAGTGGCGTTGGCTTCTGCCCCGAAGAATTTTTGGCGGACACCATAGATGGAAACAATAATCGCCGCATGAAGATAGACGGTGATCAGCCAAGACCGTAACCGATGCGATCGCACCACCCGTTCCGCCAGTACAAACACAAAAACGTACAGAGTCATCTTTGCCAACCCAGACGCTGCGGCCATCTTCACAGGAGAGAGGACCGTGGCAATCACCGACACCCCCCAGAACAGAAACACCAGTAAATAGATAGGGGAAAATCGACTCGGTTTCAGGTCATCAGAGAGGGTCAGCAGCAACCAATACCCCCCGCAGGCAATCGCTAGGAGCCCCGTTAAATTGTTGGGAACGAAGGGAGCTAAGGCAAAAACTGCTGTTAGCAAAAAGGCCCCAATTTCCTGGTGCCATTGCAGCAGCCAACTACCCTGTCGCCATTGGCGAAGGAAGTTGAGCAGCCGCCAGAACAGACTGCCTTGTCGCCATTGAAGAGATTGGATGTTGTGCAAGGTCAATGTCTGCCAAAGGGTATTCATAAGCTATTGTGTCAGACCGTTCTCCAAGGCAAAGCGTACCAGTTCTGTCCGACTATTGGTGCCTGTTTTACTAAAAAGTCGGCTCACGTATTTTTCGACATTGCGAACGCTGGTTTCTAACCGACGGGCAATCTCTTTATTCATCAGCCCTTCGGCTACCAGATCGAGAACGCTCTGTTCCCGAGGCGTAAAGTCAATTTTGATCGTGGGGGTATTGGGAGTGGGCAAGGGCGCGCGGTTCATCAGGATGGCCCGAATTTCGGCCACCTGGTTGGCTAAATCGGCAATATCAGGGGTGGCGTTGGCATCTTTGGCTTCTTTGCGGGACAGCAGGTTAGTCACGATGGCAACGAGTTCGTCGGGGTCGAAGGGTTTAGAGAGATAGGCGTCCACCCCGGCGTTGTAGCCTTCAATCCGATCTTTGGTCATCCCCCGTGCCGTTAAAAATACGATGGGCAATCGCATAAACCGAGGGTCTTCCCGCATTTGGCTGAGGAATTGATAGCCATCGACCTCGGGCATCATAATGTCGGAGATCACGAGGTCGGGAATTCGCTGCTGTAACTGCTCCCATCCGGCTTTGGCATTACTGGCAACATCGACGGTAAAGCCGCTGTCTTCGAGGTAGGCTTGCACAGCTTCCCGCAATCCTGGCTCGTCGTCTACCAATAATAAATGCCCAGTCATAGAGTTTTGGTCACTGAAAGCTACTCATTTTAGTTTACCGCCCGAATCTGTCAGTATGAGGGGGGAATTGCCGAACGATGGAGAGGGAAAAGGCCGATGCAATTAGAGTTTGTGTCAGTGGAGGAGTTTTACTTTGCGATGACGCTCTGCGTACGGACGCTGACGGAAATTGAGAACCCTGAGTTGGTGGCTCAGATGCAGGAGAAGTTGGCAGCCTATGGACAATCTTCGACGGTGGCGGCAGCACAACAAAATAATTTTAATTATGTGTTTCGAGTGGCTGGGGTGGATTGCGCTCCGGCAGAGGAGCTGATTGTTTCGATTGCGGATTGGGGTGAGGCGTTGCGGTTGGGGAGTGACTTTGGTTGGATTCTGGATGAGCATCGGAAACCCCGACGAACCGAGAAGTTTGCTCAGCGAGATGAGTTTTTGCAGCAGTTAAAAGCCAAATTGCAAGCGGAGTTTCAGGTGGTCCTGAATCAGCCGCTTCCCTCTGGTGACGGTTGTCCCTAAATCTGGGCTAGAAAAGGAGTATTTTTAAGATTAATCGCCGGGCGATAAAGCAGGTGAAGATGGGGATGGCCCTGGCAGAGATGGATCTTGCGGGTTACCGGTCACTCCCAGGTAGATAATCGTCCCTAAAGCGGATAATGCGATTAACAGGCCAACCGCCTGATAGCGATTGAGGGGCAACTTACCACCAAGGGCACCTGATGGACTTGAACTGCTTTCTGAGGGGAAGCTAGACAGGGGGACATCGCCTCCCGTGGGGATGTCTTCAGAAGCGCCAATGGACTCTGGACTGGGAGGGATGGGGGTCTCTTCGCTTTCCTGTTCAGCAGATTGTTCGGCTGCTGGGGGGATCTCTGGGGCTGGGGGTGAGTCTTCACTGCTTAAGCTCTCGCTGCTTGACTCTACACTGCTTGACTCCACACTGCTTGAAAATGGTGCATCTATCGAAACAGGCGTCTCCTCCTCTGGGAAAAGAGAGTCCTCTCCCGACCCAGGAGAGTCTGCTAGTAAGCCTTCTTCTGATGGAACATCAGGCAGGGCGACATCTGCATCTGACCCAGGAATGGAATCAGTAACTGAAGGAATGTCAAGCGCCGGTTCTGAAAATTCTGCCGTTTCTGGAGTGGGGATGTCTGGTTCTGATCCAGGACCTGCGGCTACAGCTTCTTCGGGTATCGATGATTCAGATACATCCGCCCAAGGCTCAGGCATGGGGGTTTCTGCTGGGGGTGAATCTGGCGGGGGTTCCGCAGGGGACTCACTGGGTGTTTGTATATCTGGCACTTGAATCAAGGTTTGATCTTCCAGACCTGCGCCAATGGATTCAATTGGTGTGGGTTCTGCAGGAGCCGGATCGACCCAAGGATCGGAGATGATGTCGGAAGGTTCTGCAGAGGCTACTGTATCTAGATCGCCAATGGATTCAATTGGTGTGGGTTCTTCAGGGGTCGGATCAGCCCAAGGATCGGAGATGATGTCGGAGGGTTCTGCAGAGGCTACTGTATCTAGATCGGGCAGGCTTGTGTCAGGTGATTCACCCAAGTCCGGGGTTAAATCAATGGGTAAGTCAGGATCGATGGGGGAAGTAGCAAGGGGGATTTCGGATTCATCTGCCCAAGGGTCCGCCGGGACAGGGGTATCCCCTACATCTGCCCTGACGGCCTCTGTATCCTCTGCCTCGCTCGCAGCGGAACTGTCCGAGGGACGGTCATCAATGGCCCAGATTTCCTCCGCTAACGGTGCTTCTTCCTCTGGCATTTGGATTAATGTGGGGTCTTCGAGGATCTCGCCGGAGTCCTCAACTGAGGAGGATAAAGATTCGGCGATTGTCTCAGATTCGTCAGACCACGATTCGATATCTGGCAGGGACGCTGGCTCGTCTGTGGCCGGTGAATCCCCTAACAATTCCGATAAAGAATCAAATAATTCATCAGAAATGGGACCGGATTCAGAACTGCTGGGGTCCGAGCCTGGCTCTGAAGGAAAGACCCCATCGGGTTCAGAATTCGGATCGTTAGGATTAACCATAAGAGGGAACCGTTTTTAAGGTTTAATCTTTGGAAATTATCCTACAGGGTAGTGTGGATGCGATCGCACCTCCGCACATTCTTTTTAGAATTCATGGGTATAAATTGTCAGTTTGTAAAGCCATTTGTGAACCTTAAAAACGGGCGTTGGATCGAGGGATTCACAAAGGTGTCTTGACGATTCAACTCAGTCACTCATTTAATAATCATCATTGCCAGAAAAATCCTCAGGGATAGATCTAAAGTATGCGCTCGTTTCTGCCATTAAACCTACCGCTCCATCTTGTAGTCCTAGCACTCTTTTTATCGTCCTTGAGTGGCTGTGTGGGCAGCGAAAAGCAACCTTCTCCGCCCACATCTCCAGCCAATACCAAGAAAATCAAGCCTTCGTCAACCCGCAAGGATGCGGCTGCCTGGTCTATTATCCTGACCGATCCAGAAGATCCATCGGAGTCCTCTTCGTCATCCATCAGTGCACCTGATTCGTCTCCTCAAGTGCCTAATTCCGAAGCATCCCCAAGCACGGACAAAACTAAACCGAAAGGTGAGTCCACGTCAAAGCATAAACCTGCAATCCAGAAAGTTGCGTTTTCTCGTACCCCCTATGCGGTCATTGATGAAGCCAAAACAGATCAATTCAACATCACCGGGGAGCAGCTTTTTAGTAACAGCTATCTGCCCAATCATCCAGTTGATTTCAACGAAGCCGATTTATTAACCGTCCTCAATAATGTCAAAGCTTATTTTGACAATCATAGTCAAACTGATCCCACTGCGCTCCGGGAAGGGATTCTAGGAACAGGCGGCGTCACCATTCAGGATATTCAAGACACTTTGGCCTTTATGATTACTGTCCTGGAACAGGATATTGCCCTCCAGCGCCCTTCCCGACTCAAAGATCCGAACTTTATCAACACCCATTTCCAAGTCATAAAATGGCAACCTTACAACCCGCAAAAACCTGACCAAAATCAGTTGCGGATCACCAAATATGCCGTTTTTGCTCATCAAGGGTCGCGGACAAAAACAGCGGAATTTGATACCCCCCTCTACCAACTCAAACCAGAATTTGCGGTTGATAAATTCTTTCAAAAATACTCCAAGCAGGATGTTCTTACTGGTCTGTATGAACCGGGTGGCAAGGAGCAGGGCAAAGTTACCCCCCTGGCTTATCTCACTCGCCAAGGGTTAGAGGATGCCTTACTCCAAGGCACCATTTTAATTCGCTTTAAGGATGGCTCATCCGCCTACTTCAATGTCGATCGCAACAATGGTATCGCCTACGTCCGGGGGCTGCCGCAACGGCAACAGAAACGCTATTGGTATTTCAAGCAGGTCGATGCCATTAGAGGCTATGGTCCTAAAACAGGGGCAAAAATTGCCGTTCGGCCCGGTGTAACCTTTGCGGGTGACGTTTTGAATATTGGCTTAGGCAAAATTATTATGCTGGAGCACAATACCGGAGGAGTTCAGCAGTTGAATATGGGTGTTCTCGCAGATACTGGCGGAGCATTCCTGCCCAATCTATATCAGCTCGATTTCTTAGCAGGGGTTTTTCCCAGCCATGATCAATTCAAGCAACATATCAGCACCCTTCCTGCTTACGCGAATGCCTACATCCTGATCAAGAAGAAAAATAGTTGATTACAAGTAATTATGCTGCTGCGCTTTAAAGGGGAATTAACAGTTGTCTAAAAGTAGTTTCGCGTTTAACCCTGGAAGTCATAAAACAAGATCCTGAGCTGACGCAATTAATCTGGGTTCGGAACAGTGTAGAGTCCCCGATTTTTGTATAGTTGAGAAGCCCACATTTCTTCAGTGTCACTGCCAAACGGTTGTTGGGTGCACAATCGCTCATAGACTAGGCAGAAATCATCTACTGTAACAAGCTGAGCTTCTCAACTATGCTGGGGGCTATGTTGAAAGGGCTGCTGTTCTTTCAGCTTATGGTTCGTTCTTCTTAAGTCTTAACTCCGATGAAATTAAGCAATCCTATGTGCCAGCAACAATTTGCACAAATGTCATGTTGGTTGCTAGTTCAAATAATAAAATGCCAAAAAATCCAATCATGGCTAAACGTCCGCTGTAACGTTCTGCATCTTTGTTAAATCCGAAGATTGACTTTTTTTGAGCATTGGTTTTGGGCTCAACAGCAAATCGATCGATTCGACCGCGATCGTCTGAGATATATCCATTAGCAGTCATATGTGTGTGCTCCGTAATTGCTATGTAAATAAATGTAACATATTTAATCTAAAATGTAAATAAATGTTGCAAGCATAGAGATATTAATAAGGAGCAAGTTGAAACTACCCACACGATATTGACTGAAGTTAGCCCCTGGACGCAGGGATTAGAATCCTGATAGTTCAAACAGCAGAACAGTTGGAACAATATACTCGAAAGCCATTGATTGGCCTTTTCTCCTCTCGCCCAGATCGAAATGTTGTACGGTTAGCAACTGCTATGGCTTGGCACTATCGACGAAACCTCTTTGGTCTGGCTGTGGCAGGGATGAGTTTAGGGGCCATCGGCTGGCACTGGCTCCGCCAGTCTGATGTTGCGTCCTCCGTCCCTAAAGCCTGCACGCAGACCCCAACCGTTGATATTACGCAACGCTTAGAGATGGTCGGCTCCCCCTTTACCACCAGCCAACATAAAAAATCGGACCCCTATGCGCGCAACGTTTGGGTGATGTTTCCGTTTCAACAACAGCTCTATTTAGGGCATGGGGATAGTAACCATAATCAGGGACCTATCCCGCTCTGGTATTTTGATCCAGCCTCCGAAACCTTTCAATTTGATTTTGTTGCACCAGAAGAACAGATTCAAACCTTCCAAGCCATCGATCAAACCCTCTATACCCCGGGGATTGATGCACGGGAGAACTGGAAATTTGGCAGTATTTATCGCTTGGGTGCAACCAATTGGCAACAACTCCGGACTCTCCCAGGGGGGGTGCATGTTTGGGCAATTCAGGGCTTTGCCCGCCAGCTATGGGCCGTTATTCGACGACCGGATAATCGCGGCTACTTATTAACGTCTAAGGATGGAGGGCGGACCTGGCAAGATGTTCGCAGCCTGAGACGCGAATCCGCTCATATGGTTCTATTCCAATCCTCGCTCTATATTTTTTCAAGAGGTCGTCCCTGGCAGGTGGATCAGACATTAGTTCCCAAGCAACGACAAGACCTAGATCTCAAACAACTCTTTCCTGAACATACCCAGGCGACGCAGATCACTCAAACTGCGACCCATCAATCCCAACTAGCCTATATAAGTAATAGGTCCCGCTATATTTCCCACACTGTTCAAGGGACCAAAATCTTGAATCGAGCAGATCCTCACCTCCAGCCGCCGGGCTTATTTGTGGCTCAATCCCTAGATCCTTTGAATACAAAGGTGCAGAGAATAGCTTTGCGCGCCCATGAAGTGCCCTGGGATCTGTTCTCAACCCCCCAAGGATTGTATGTTCTCACCAGCGAACGCCGCAACCAAACAGGCCAGCAAAGCTTTCTTATTCGGGTGCGCCAAGCGAGCCATCGCCATCAGTGGTGCGCCATTCTTGCGTTTGAATCTGACACCTTTGCCCGTTCCTTTGCCCAATTTCAGGGAAAGTGGTATTTCGGTTTAGGAACAGATTACGGTTCAGCTTACGGGCGTAAGTCTTATACCCAAAGGGCACATCCGCTATCCGGCACGGTATTGCGGACAACCCTTTGATCTCTACTGAGGGGAAGGACTAGCCCATTTCTAAGGTCGTGACCCCATAGATTTCTTGGAGTGGCAGTTGTGGGAAGGTCCCTTTATACATTCGACAGTTACTAAACAGTGGAATCGCGTCAACCGCCTTCATCAGTTGTTTGGCTTGGTGATTAAGGGTCGGCACATCCATAAAGATGGGTTGATTGGGGGGAGGGACGGTACACAAAGCGGCGAGCAGCGTCTGGGCAATAGCCGCTGAATCGGCAAAGAGCGGCCCAATGCGATAGCCCATTTCCGCTGGTCGGATCAGACCGTAGCCCTGTAATTGTCCCGCTTGCATATATCCCCAACCTTGCATTTTGGGGCTGGCTAGCCAATGCCTCAGAAAGTGCGATCGCATCCCCACGAAATGGCGAGTATCGTAGTCCAAAACCTGCTCAAACGGTATCGTATGAATGGGCTGCAAAGGCTTTTCAATAGTGCCATTGGCACCAGATAACAATTGATGACGCACATGCAAACAGGATTTAACAAACCCATGACGCAGATAGGTTTCCTGCAACGCCACCGCTCCTTCTAAACCAATACAGCCAGAAGGCAGGGAGGAAATGGCCTTTTCCCACAGGAAGCGGCCATAGCCATGACCTCGATGACGACAATCCACCAAATAGCAGCCCAAAAAACCAAAGTCTGCATCGTAGGCAGCTGCAGAAATACAGCCAATGGGTTGATCAGCTAACCAACCCACCAACAAACTATTTTGTTGCCAATACACCTCCAAATCATAGCGGCCAGGATTCCAGGACTCCTGTACCGCCCAAGCCCGAATAGTAGCGAGATCTTGCTTTTGCGCCGGTCGGATTTGAAAATCCATCCACTGCCTCTGGGGTGATTAGGAGTAAGCCTCCCGATCATAAAAGTGATTTCGCGAGGTCTCGCTGACATCAATACATCTTTTACAATCTGATCACAGTTATCATAGGTCTACCCATGACCGAATTGAACAATGCCGTTGTTCTGCTAACCGGGGCCACTGGAGGATTTGGCCAAGAACTGACCCAGTTATTATTAGCTGCAGGCAGCCGAGTTATGCGCACGGATATCGACGCTAACTTGCTTGAGCAGCAGTCAGAAGTACTTCACCAGCACACCCACCTAGGAGAACTCCTTCCCAGTATTGTTGCGAATTTGGGCTCAGAAGATGGGTGCAAGTTTCTATACCAACAGGTGCAATCCCTCTGTTATCCCATCGATATCTTAATCAACAATGCCGGCATTGCCATGTATGGACGCATGGATGAGATCCCAGCCCAGAACTGGGAATTAATGATGCAGATTAACTTACTTGCACCGATGCGATTGTGTAATCTGTTGGTTAAGGAGATGATCGCCCGTCGTCGCGGTCATATCGTTAATATTTCATCCGTTGCGGGATGGATGGCCCCCTCGGGGTTAACCGCCTATGCCACCAGCAAGTTTGGTTTGCGAGGCTTAAGTGAAGGGTTACGAAACGACGTCAAACACTTTAACGTTAAGGTTACAGCGGTCTATCCCTTTTTTAGTCGGACGCCTATTCTCCACTCAGATAGCTTTGGATCCCTTGCTCAGGGGACAACAGACCTGCCCAACTGGCTAACGACAGATCCTCATAAAATTATGCAAGCGACGGTTCGGGGCATTCAGCAAAACAAAGCAGAAGTCTTTCCTGATGTGCAAGGCCAAGTTCTAACCCGACTGAAACGATATATGCCAAGATTCCTTCAGTGGAGTAGCACTCGGATCATTGAACCCTTCCAAAATCCGTCTTAACGCAGTTTATTCTCTCCGCAAATCCGTGCAAACAACCTCTGACAAATATCTGATTATTGGTGCAGGGTTTATCGGCCTAGGGATGGCCGAGGCCTTGAAAGCAGCAGGCATGGCCTATGACCAAGTGGATGCCAGTGATGATATTGGCGGCAATTGGCATCATGGTGTTTATGAAACGGCCCATATCGTTTCATCCAAAAAGATTACGCAGTTTACCCATTACCCTATGCCTGCGGATTACCCTGACTTTCCCAGCGCGCAGAATATCCAGGATTATCTGCAATCTTTTACAGACCATTTTGATCTACGCCAACAAATTCAACTCAATTGCACCGTCCACTATGTACGTCCGGTAGAACACAATCTTTGGGAAGTCACCTTTAACAATAATGAGACCCGACTCTATAAAGGGGTGTTGCTCTGCAATGGGCACCACTGGAGTAAACGGTTTCCCCCGTTTGAAGGACAGTTTGAGGGGGAGATCATCCATTCTAAAGACTACAAACATCCAGACCAGCTCAGAGGGAAGCGAGTTTTAGTGATTGGAGCTGGCAACTCTGCTTGTGATATTGCTGCTGAAGCAGCTCGTGTCGGTGCCAAGAGTACGATCAGCATGCGAGATTCTGTGTGGTTTATTCCCAAAACCTTTGCAGGAAAACCAGCGGCAGATTTTATGCAATGGTGGATGCCGGAATGGTTCCAGCGCTTGCTTGCACATCTCGTAATTCGCCTTGCATTCGGTTTGCATGCTGATTATGGATTAGCGAAACCCAAACATCGCTTGTTTACCAAGCATCCCACCGTCAATACCGAAGTTCCATATTACTTGAAGCATGGTCGGCTGACCGCCCGTCCTGATGTACAGCGGTTGGCAGGAAATGAGGTCGAATTCATAGATGGGCAACGGGATCAGTTTGATTTGATTGTTTGTGCCACGGGATATTATGTGGCCTATCCTTTTTTGCCCCCAGAATTGCAACGGGTCGAGGGCGCAATTGTCAAATGTTACGGTGGTTCTTTTCTGGAAGACTATAAGGGACTGTATTTTATTGGCTGGTCTCAAGGCAGAAGTGGGATTGGTTCTCTCATGTCCACTTCAACAAATGTATTAATCCGTTTTTTACAGCTCCAAGATGAAGTTAATGTCCCTCTTGGCTTAGTTTTCAAAGAAATGAGGCAGTCTCTCCCCACCACACATTTGGTTGATCCCCAAAAGTTAGCTCGTACGATGCGGATGGTACAGCTGGGCTTTCCTTGGATTCGGTATCGAGCCCATCAAGTTGACCGACAATATCCAAACTTTAGGAATAAACCTCTTCCTGTTTGGAAGCAGAAAAATCTGGAACAGGTCACTTCAACATAAGTAGCTCTTTTTTAAAAGAAAGTAAACATCTCAATCTGAATGATTTTCAACATTAGACAGCACATATAGCAACCCGAGCCTGGGTTAGGACATTTGCTAATCCTGAATGCCTTTCTATAAGAGATCAAGATGCTTCTCAAAAATCCTAAGCTGCTATAAACCCTATCCAAGGGGCCAGTTGAAAGACTGATAACGTTGAAAAGCCCGAACCACTGTAGATGTTTACAGTGGGCTAGAATTTCATTTGTGTAGGCTGGCGACGCGATTCCCCTACTCCTGCCTAACACTCCCATGGTGGAACTGGTTGGAACCTTTCAAGTAAAAAATCAATCATGGCATAAACTTTCGGGGCAATAATTCGGCGACTGGGATATAGGAGCCAAATCGAGACATCTACCATCAGCGGGAAATTCGGCAATACCTCAACCAACAGCCCAGATTTCAAACTTTCACTGGCATTCCAGACAGACTTGATGCCAATTCCCAGCCCCTGCTCCAGCATTTTACGCAGAGCCTCACCGTCGTTGACCATAAACGAGTGGGGAACACTAATGACCTGTCCGTTCCTAAACTTCCACTTCGTCACTTCAGCCAGACTGACACATTGATGGTTCACCAAATCATCAGGGGTTGCAGGTGTACCATACCGATCAAGATAGGTGGGAGAAGCAACCAAAATTCGTCGATCAGCGGCTAGCTTTCGCAGCATCAGACTACTGTCGGTCAAGGGGGCATTGCGGATAATCAGGTCATAGGCCCCTTCCACCACATCCAAGACCTCATCCGATAGCCGTAAATCCAGACTAACCCGCGGATGGCGGGCGTGAAATTCAGCCAAGGTAGGAATAATATACATTCGGCCAAAGGAGCCAGGCATGGTAATTCGCAGTACCCCTTCCGCCTCTGCCCCCTGTCCCTTGACGGCACTCAGTCCTGTCTCTAGAGTTTCTATCATCTGCTGGGCATAGGGCAAAAATGCCTCACCATCAGTGGTCAAGGAGACGGCTCGGGTCGTGCGGTTAAACAGCCGAAAGCCAATCGTTTCTTCGAGTTTCACCAGACGGGCACTGGCACTGGCAGGAGATAGGGAAAGATCTTGCGCTGCCGCCGAGACCCCGCCGCGGGCAGCAATCCTGAGAAATAAACGGAGGGACAAAATATCCATTTATCAAAAATATCCGAATTATTATTTCGCTAAAAGCCTGTTTATCTTTCTAATTTAAATAATTATCATGCGGATAACGGTCCAATAACTCGAAAGGAGGCGAAATAATGAAAGCCATTGGGTACAAAGATGCGGGGTCAGCAGCAGATGTCCTGATCGAATTTGAAACAGCAACGCCCCAACCGGGCCCAAAGGATTTACTCGTGGAGGTCCGGGGTGTTTCAGTGAATCCGGTGGATGTCAAACTGAGGGCCGGTGCCCAACCCGATGGTGAACCTCGCATTTTGGGGTTTGATGCTGCTGGGGTCGTACAGGAAATAGGCTCAGATGTGACCCGGTTTCGGCCTGGTGACGAAGTATTCTATGCCGGCGACATTACTCGCCCTGGGACCAATGCCCCGTTTCAGGTCGTCGATGAACAAATCGTGGGTCGCAAACCCTCCTCCCTGGGGTTTACAGAAGCCGCTGGCATCCCCCTGACCAGTATTACAGCCTGGAAAATGCTATTTGATAGCTTCGGGCTTAAAGAAGGCGAAGGCACCGGGGAAGCACTCCTCGTGATCGGCGGTGCGGGGGGAGTGGGTTCAATTCTGATTCAGCTCGCCAAGAAGCTCACAGGGCTGACTGTGATTGCCACGGCATCTCGCGAGGATACCCATGCTTGGGTCAAGAAAATGGGAGCCGATTATGTAGTTAATCACCGTAACCCCCTAGACGAAGAACTGAAGTTCTTGGGCATTGCCCCCCGATATGTAGCGGCCCTAACCCACACGGACAAACATTTTTCCGCCATTCGGGAGTTGATTAAACCCCGGGGACATATGGCTCTGATTGATGATCCGGGCGCCCTGGATGTGGCATCTCTCAAAACCAAGGCCATTTCTTTGAGCTGGGAATTTATGTTTACCCGGTCGATGTTCCAAACCGAGGATATGGACGTCCAGCATCAGTTGCTGAATCGAGTCTCAGAGTTACTTGACAATGGCACGCTGATCTCGACGGTCAATCATCATGGTGGCAGTCTCAATATTGAAAATCTGCAAGCTGCCCATGAATTCCAAGAAAGCGGCAAGGCCATTGGTAAGACCGTGTTGGATGGACTTGCGGCAACTGATTAAACCTTATTCGGGGATAGCCCACTGGAGTTGATCGCGGACCCCTGGGAGCCTCGGGGACTGCATTGTTTCACACGCTTGGAGGAATCAAAATGCTCAACATCAGAAATATAAAAACAGTTTTCATCCTGGCACTGGCCTTCTTCATTACCGTCCTGGGTAACACGCTGGTTTCATCCCAAGGCCTTGCTCCGAAACCGAAAGCTACCGCCGAGATCCTCCTAATGTCTGATGTTCAGTGGGGACCACTTAACCCCGCCCGTGGCGACAAAAGCCCAAAGGCAGGCCAGCTTTGGGGTGATCGCACTGGCTCAGGGCCGTCCGGCTTTCTTGTTGAGTTTGTGGACGGCTTCTCGTCGCCCCCTCATATTCACAATGTCACCTATAAGGGCATGGTTATTCAGGGCCTCCTTCACAACGATGATCCAGATGCTCATAAAATGTGGTTACCAGCAGGGTCTTTCTGGACCCAACCCGCCGGAGAAGTGCATGTTACCGCTGCCGACGATAGTAACAACCTGGCGTATATAGAGATTGAGGAAGGGCCGTATCTCGTCCACCCACCAGAAGCAGCGTTTGATAATGGCGAACGGCCTGTTAATGTCGATAAATCGAATCTAGTTTGGCTGAATGCCTCGAATATCACCTGGGTCGATCAGCCTGAAATGCCGGACGGAGCCAAGGTCGCCTTTCTCTGGGGTAACCCCCAGGAGGACCAGTTAAACGGCACCTTAATTAAACTGCCCACTGGATTTACGGGAGAAATACAAAGCCAATCCTCGACCTTCCGTGCGGTTGTGATTCAGGGGCAACCCAGCCTCCACTCGGGTCAGACCAACGCCCTAGAGCCAGGCAGCTATTTTGGCTCGCAAGGAGAGACGGTGCATCAAGTCTCCTGCACAGCTAACGAAGAGTGCGTTATCTACGTGCGTGCTCAGGGCAAATATAACGTCGTTTCGTCGTAGCCCAAGTAGTACCGCGCCAATTTTACCTGGGCAACCATCAGTCATATTCCAGTCGATTCACGTAAAGCCTTAGCCGTGAAGTGGTTACCCATGCTTCAAGGAAGGCTTTGGGTCCGATGGTCGGCAGGAATCGAAGGTGCGATCGCAAATTTTACACACCTAAACAAACCATCCCAATTCATCACTAAATAAGGAAATCGCAAATGAACTACACCACTTTCAACGTTGAAATCAAAAACGCTATCGCGTGGGTCACCTTCGACTATCCCCCCGTTAATATTCAGGGCCTACCGATGCTGGCCGATCTCAATATGCTGGCTCAAAGGCTGGAAACGGATCGCACCATCAAAGTCGTGGTGTTTCAATCCGCCCATCCCGAAATTTTTGTGGCCCATGCCGACACGAATTTTCTCAAAGACATGTCTGCGATCTCAGTCTCTCGCGACGAAGTCAAGCTCCTTGATTTACAGGTGGTGCTAGAACGGATCAGCAAGCTGCCCCAGGCTACCATTGCCAAGATCGAAGGCTATGCCCGCGGTGGCGGCCATGAATTTGCCCTGGCCTGCGATATGCGCTTCGCCGCCCGAGGTAAAGCCAAATTTATGCAGATGGAAGTTGCCATGGGCATCCTCCCCTGTGGCGGTGGCGCATCGCGAATGGCTCGTCAGATCGGCCTAGGGCGAGCCCTGGAAATTATTTTAGGTGCAAAAGACTTTGACGCGGACCAGGCCGAAGCCTATGGCACCATCAACAAAGCCCTCGCCCCAGAAGAGATTGGCCCGTTTGTGGAAGCTTTGGCGAACCGAATTGCCCTCTGGCCCGCTGAATCGATCAACGCCTGCAAACAAACCGTCTACGCCTCCATTGACAAACCCATTGATGAAGCCCTGCAGGAAGAAGCCTATTGGCTCTATCAGGCTACTAGCCAGACCCCGGCCCTAAAGCGCTTTACCTGGGCAGATGAAAACGGTGCCCAGTTCGACATGAACAACCAACACAATTGGCAAGACATGGTCATTAGTGTGCAGGAGATCCAATAATGAACACAGAATGCAAGACTCTCAAGCCTGTGGAAGATACCGGGTTTCAACCCATTAATCGGGCCTACAACGCCGTATTCCGTCCCAACCGATTAAGCCTCGGTCTCGTGGTGCCGATCGAGACCTATGCAAAGGGACCCGTCCCCACCCTGGAACGTCACCTGGAACGGGTTCAGCTAGCCGAAGCCCTCGGGTTTGCGGCGGTGTGGTTACGGGATGTGCCCTTCAACGTGCCCTCTTTTGGAGATGCCGGGCAGACCTACGACCCATTTGTTTATCTGGGATTGTTGGCAGGCCAAACCCAGCGCATCGCCCTCGGAGTAGCCAGTATCATTCTGCCCTTGCGACATCCAGCCCATGTCGCTAAAGCCGCCACAACTGTTGATGTGATGTCAGGGGGACGGCTACTTCTGGGGGTGGCTTCGGGAGATCGACCCGAGGAGTATCCAGCCCTTAACCGCTCCTTTAGCGATCGTGGGGCTGCGTTTCGAGAGAGCTTTGACTACATTCGGCAGATGAGTCAAGCATCTCCCACCTTTGATAATGAGTTTGGTCATTTGACGGGTGGAATGGACATGCTGCCTAAACCCACCTCGGGCAAACTGCCCCTACTGATTACGGGAGGCAGTCAGCAAGCCCCTGAGTGGATCGCACAAAACGGGGACGGCTGGATGACCTATCCACGCGATACGGTGATGCAAGCACGCATTATTCGCGATTGTGCGGACACGGGTTGAAGCAATAGACGGTGCAGACAAACCGATCATGCAACCACTGTATGTAGATCTCACCGAAGACCCCAACACCCGACCACAACCGATTCATCTGGGATTCCGATTAGGAGTCAACCATCTGCGGGCCTATCTCCAATCCCTGGAACAAATCGGTATGAACCATGTAGCGCTGAACCTGCGATTTAACCAAGCGGACATCGAAACAACCCTAAAACGTCTGGCCGACGATATCTTGCCAGAATTTACGGCCTGCAGTGATTAAGGACGCCAAAACCATGACCAAAACGATTTTAATTACCGGTTCTACCGATGGCATCGGCTTAGAAACAGCCAAACTATTGGTCTCAGAAGGTCACGGAGTGCTGTTGCATGGACGCAATCCCACCAAGCTGGAGGCCGCCGCAAAAACCCTCTCCGCTCTACCGGGTAGTGTTGCCAGCTATGTTGCCGATTTGTCTCGGATGACTGATGTAGTTTCACTGGCCCAGGCGGTGGCCGAAAACCACGCTACATTGGATGTCCTGATCAACAATGCAGGGGTCTTTAAAACACCTGATACCGTGACGCTGGACGGGCTGGATGTGCGTTTTTCTGTGAATGCGATCGCACCCTATCTCCTCACCCAGCAACTCCGCCCGCTGCTTCCCACCTCTGGACGGATCGTCAACGTATCTTCCGCAGCCCAGTCTCCAGTGAATCTAGAGGCCTTAACTGGACGAGTTCAGCTCACCGAAGCCTTTACTGCCTATGCCCAAAGTAAGCTGGCCCTGACCATGTGGTCTCGCAGTTTGGCCCTTTCCCCTCTGGGGGATGGCCTCACCATCATCGCCGTCAATCCTGGGTCCATGCTGGGGAGCAAGATGGTAAAAGAGGGCTTTGGCGTAGCCGGAGGGGATCTGCGGATTGGCGCGGACATATTGAATCGCGCAGCCCTAGCAGATGAATTTGCAGCTGCCTCTGGCCAGTATTTCGATAACGATAAAGGTCAGTTTTCTTCACCTCATCCCGATGCCCTCGATCCACAGAAATGCCAGAAAGTTGTAGATGCTATTGAGACAATTTTAGAAGATATCAAGCATAGGTCGTGCATCAAAAAAGTGTGGGTTTGTTAAACCTATAGGGAGTTGAGTTATCCTATTCCCTGATGCAATGTCTTCTATGTGGTCACCCCAAGACCC
>NZ_JANQOP010000002.1 GCF_028285745.1 Acaryochloris sp. IP29b_bin.137
GGACGAAAAGGTGAGGGGCCAAATTGAGGGCAAGTTTGGGCAGGCCAAGCGACGATTTGGCTTGAATCGGGTGATGGCGAAGTTAGCGGATACGGCTGCTAGTGCGATTGCTATCACGTTCTTGGTCATGAATCTGGAGCGGTGGCTGAGCCACTTTTTATGGTTCTTTTGGGTGTACTTCTACGGTGACTGGAATGCTATTAGGCGAATTCAGGGCTTCTTTGAGGCTTTTCTAGGGCCAGTGAAAGGATATGGATATTGCCCTGGCTGTCACAATTGGGTTGCCTCTACTATTTGATGCCAGGAATTAGCTCAATTTACTTTTTCAGCAAACCCCAATTAGAATAGGTCTTCCAAGTCACGGTAGCCACTGAGGACACGGGCAATATCAATACCGTCAGGTCTAGGGTAGTAGAAGATGATGTAGTTGCCGACGCTGAAGCCGCGCAGATGGCTGGATAAGCGATCGTAGGGCTTACCCATGTTCGGGTATTGGGCAACTTGCCGACATTTGCTGCGGATGGCATCGAAGAGTTTGCTGGCTGCGGCGGGATTTTGCTGAGCAATGTAGCCGCAGATGTCGTCTAGATCTTGAACAGCTTTTTCTGAGAAGGAGTAGCTGTTCATACCTCGGGGTGAGACATCTGGCTGATTTTGGCTTGGAGCCTGCCGAAGGTAGCTTCGCCATCGACGACTTTGCCTTGCTGAATTTGCTCGGTACCAACGGCGATTTGTTGACGGAGGGCTTCGAGCCGCTGTTCTTGTTCAGAAAGGAGGGAGAGAGCAGTGCCAATCAGCTCATCAACGGTGCTGAAGCGACCCTTCTCAAGCTGCTGTTGAACAAATTGTTCTTGTTCGGGCTTTAAATCAACATTCATAAGAGGGCTTTAGGGAAAGAACTAACCGACAGATAACTGGAGGTAGTTCCATTCTAATCAGTTGTTTACGACCATCCTTGCAGTGAGAATGATTTGTGGATTGCGGCTGTGGCGCTTCAGCATCAGCTCATGCTACTCACAACAGATAAAGACTTTCTACGCATTCAAACAGTGCTGACCTTTGGCCTTGACTCTTAGGTTGAATGACATACTGATTACGCTAAGGTACAGGTATAGGCTGTAGGAAAGATGACTAACTGTAGTACCGCAATCCAAAACCGTCACGTTACCAAATAGAGCCAAGATTGAGCCTAAAACCTTTTAGCACTGGATCAGCAGAGATAGATTGAGGGGCATCTAAGATTTCATCGGTCTGATTTGGCTGGTAAATTTGGATCTGTTTTGACTCGCGGTTGATCAACCATCCCAATCTTGCCCCGTTGTCGATATATTCCTGCATCTTGGCTTGAGTCGTCTGCAGTTCATCGCTCTTGGATAACAGCTCCACAACAAAATCAGGGCAGAACGGAACGAATCGCTCTCGTTGTTCTGGGGTTAAGGCGTCCCAGCGTTCTTGACGGAGCCAAGCAGCACTGGGGGCGCGAGTTGCTCCATTGGGTAGCGTAAATCCGGTGGATGAACCAAAGGCAATTCCGGTGGCATCTGAATCGGCCCAGTTGTAAAGTTCACAGATGAGGTGGGCATTGCGGTTGCTGGTGATTCCACCGAATAGGGGGCAGATAATTAGTTCCCCGGCAGTGCTATGCTCAAGTCTGAGTTCTGGGTTAGCAACGCAAAGCTGCCAGAATTGTTCAGTTGTGAGGGCGAATGCTGGCTTAAGATTTATGATGCATGTTGTCATTTAGACACCAACTGTGTGCTCAGTACACTTCATTATGGCTACCAATATCAACGAACACGGCCATGACAGAATTACTTTCAGGACTTGTGTGACTGTTTAAGACCAGTTCTCGTTATTTGCCACATAATTAAAATCTTCACAATATTGATGTTATGCCCCACAATCAGCTATTGCACTGAATAGAATAGATAGAACCTTGGTTCAATAACTATCCAAAATTATTTTGTTTTTGCAATAAATGAGCACAATCCATGTACGTCAAATTCGGAAAGCAATCCAAGAAAAGTATGTTCCACATATAAATATTTCTGATATTTCAAGAAGACAACTCTCAACGGAAGATGAAGAGACTATTAAAGTTTCCCGTGGACAAGCAGCGTTAGCTATTGCTTACTTATGCAATATTGACCCACAAGAAGCATCCGAATCAATCACGGATGGGTTTCATGATAATGGTATCGATGCAATCTACTTTGATCAGACTACCCATACTCTTTATGTATTGCAATCGAAATGGCATGAAGAAGGAAAAGCCAAGGTGATATACAAAAGTTCTTGAAAGGGTTCAATAATCTAATTAACGCACGATGGGAAAGATTTCAGAATTGTAAGATATATGATCGCAAAGACGAAATTGAAGCTGCTCTTAATGATGCATCAAATAGAATTGTTTTAGTTGTTGTACATACTGGGATAAAGAGCCTTTCATCTGAAGTCAACAGGGATATACAAGATGTATTAACTGAATTAAATGATCCTGTAGATATTGTTTCGTTACAAGTATTCAATTAAGCGACACTGCACTCTATTGTGTCCGATGGAATAAATGGCACACCAATCAACTTAGAGGTTGCCCTTTTCGAGTGGGGGCAAATCCGCGAACCTTATCGAGGTTATTATGGCCAGATTTCAGCAGAGGATATAGCCTCATGGCGAAATCAGCATCATCATAGATTATTTGCCCCTAATTTCCGCGTTTTCCTTGGTGCAACTGATGTTAACCAAAATATGGTTGATACACTAACCCAAAGACCAGAGAATCTTTGGTATTTTAACAATGGTATTACTGCTATATGCCGATCTATTGAGAAGAAAATATTGGGTGGTCAATCTAGAGATACAGGTATTTTTGAATGTAAAGACCTCACTATTGTCAATGGTGCCCAAACTGTTGGAGCAATTTCAGCAGCAATTGTCAAAAATCTAGAGCAAGCCAGGAAAGCACGTGTGACTATTCGATTAATTTCTTTGGATGAGTGCCCGCCTGATTTTGATAAAGAAGTTACACGATATACCAATACTCAAAATAGGATTGAGTCAAGAGATTTTGTTGCTCTCGACCCCAATCAGGAACGGATTCGTTCAGAGCTGCTGATTGATGGAATTGAGTATGTTTATAAATCAGGCGAAACCCCTAGCTCGCGTGATAAAGGATTTGATTTAACAGAGGCCACAGTAGCATTAGCATGTAAACACTCCGATCCCTCTTTTGCTGTTGATGCAAAAGGTGCTGTTGGTAGATTGTGGGCAGATATTGAAACAGCACCATACAAATCATTATTTAATGATGGCCTTACTGGACCTCGCCTCTGGCGCTTAGTTCAGATTACTCGGGTAATCGAGTCAATTCTTGAACCAATACGTCAAGGTGAGCAGGGTAGGAAAAGATTACTTGCTATGCAGGGTAACCGTCTGTGTATACATGCTGTTTTTTCTCGGCTCAGTGAAGAACAGATTTCTATGGAGAAAGTCATACATGACATTAAGGGAGTTCTGGAGACAACAACATTAGCAAGCTTTAATCTTTTGTACTCCATTATTGAAGAGCATTATTCAGATAACTATCTTGGAAGCCTGTTTAAGAATAAAACGAAAAGCCAAGATGTAATGCATCGCTTCAAGGTTGAAGTTAATAGTACTCGACAGACTCAATAGAGTTTTTGACAAGTACAGTTTGGGGTGGCTACGCAAACAACACTTTCAGAACAGTCCTATCCCTCAATTTATCGTTGCTAACCAACTCATTTAGTTCTCCTAACAGCCAAAGCTTTGCTTGTCGAACAAGCAAATAAAAAATTCCTTTGGGGATGACAAGGCTTTTACAACGTAGTCTGAATGAGTGATAGCGCCTTCATGCCTCGTTGATAATTGAGTCGTTTATGGGGTTTCAGTTGCATCAATTCAATGGCTAATTGCGTCCAGACCTCCATGCCACAACACCATAAGTGTCCATACAATGCAGTACCAAACTCACTGTGTCGAGGTCGCTGTCGAGCGTGCTCATTCAGCCGAGTGACATAGTGGTTGACTTTCAATTTCCTCAATCCATCTCCAGCAAGAGTTGCCAAACAATAGGCCATCGCCATCACCAGTACCAAAGCGAGAAAACGTGCATCATTTACTGTCGTTCGTTCGAGATTATATCCCCCACTCTTGCAGTCTTTGAACATCATCTCCATTCCCCATCGGCAAGCGTAAAGCGAGAGAGCCTGCTCCAGGGTTGGCAGACTTGTCATGATAAACCAAGGATCTTTTCCCCCTTTGCCTCGATACTGTCGTTTCCAGTAAAACGCGAGGTTAAACGGTCCCAACTGGTCTCGCTTTCCCCAATATCGCGAAGGAAACCTTTCTGGCCTGGGGCAAATCCTTTCTCTTTGAGGGGTTGATAGTCCACTTCACCCTGGAGTTGAACATAAGCACTCTTCTTTTGTCGCAGCACAAACTCAACCTGTCGTTGGCTCAACCACAAAGCCAGTTTAGGACTGTGGAATTCTCGGTCTGCTAGTACCACAACTGGATAGGGTTTGAAGAGTTTTAGAGCCGTTTTCAACAAACGGAGTTGCTGTTTGAGACTACTACTACCTGATTTAGGCAAGGGTTCCCAGTACACAGGCAAGGCATGGTTACCCCATACTACCGTCACCATCATTAGATTACGCCCCTTCCATTGGGTGCGGTCAACGGCCATAACCACATAGCCATCAACGGTGCGTTTGAGGCGGGCACGGCGATAGGCTCGATTGCGATGGCCTATCTTAAATTCTTCTGAAAGCCAGTGCTTGAGAATGGGAAACCACAACAGACGCACGCTCAACTGAGGTAGGACTAAGAACCGCTGCAAGTTGCGGATGCGACTGCTGTAATGAATCGGTTGAGGAAACATACTGGCTAGACGAGCCAGTTGGATTTGGCGATGACTTTGCAAGAGCAGTATCAACAATTGCAAGGTCAAATATTGGCTTTCGCTCAGGTGAACACGGAGTACTTTCTGGTAGCATACTGGCAACATATTTTGGATAGGGTAGTCGTTTTGGCCACCCTATTTTCTTTGAAATCACACTGCCCTATCTACTGCTGACGCTAGATTTGAATCACCTTGTCATCCCCAAAGAAAAAATTCTGTATCTCTATTTGTAAAATGACGTATTAAAAAGCAATGCCCCACCAATCGGCAGGGCGTCACTCAAAACTCAATCACAGTAGAACTTACTCGACCCCTTCAATTTTGTCTTCAACTTCTTGGTAGAGATCACGGAGCATTTGTAGATTCTCTTCACTGGTTTCCCAATAACCCCGGCCATTCACTTCTAGCAGAGTACTGACAACCTTGCGGAAAGAGTGAGGATTCAGATTTTTGAGGCGATTCCGCATCTCTTCATCTTCGATGAAAGTGGTGTTGACATCCTCATATACCCAGTTGTCTACCGCACCTGCTGTGGCTGACCAACCCATCGTATTGACTAAGCGCTTAGACAGCTCCCGCACCCCTTCATAGCCGTGGCTAAGCATTCCCTCATACCACTTAGGGTTGAGGAGTTTGGTGCGGGCATCCAGACGAACGGTTTCTGAGAGGGTGCGCACCTGAGCATTGGCCGTTGTGGTATCGGCAACATAGGCATTCGGCTTTTTCTTGTCATCCCGCAAACTGGAGACCACCTTGGTTGGATCGGAGTCGAAATAGTGGCTGACATCCGTGAGGCTAATCTCAGAGGAGTCAAGGTTTTGGAAGGTGGCATCTACAGTTTTGAGAGAGGCTTCCAAAATTTCTCGGGACTGTTCCATATCACCAGGAGAATCCGCAGAGAAGGCAAAAGATTTGCGCTTGAGGTACATCTCCTGTAGTTCAGCTTCCTCATCCCAGGTGCTGTTTTCTACCGCCAAGTTGACGTTGGCGGCGTAAGAACCGGACGCATTGGAGAAGATGCGGGTAGCAGCCTGCCGTAGGTTAATACCCATATCTTCGGCTTGCTTCAGCGCATGCTTGCGGACAAAGTTCATCTCTAGCGGCTCATCCGCTTCGGCTGCCATTTTTACCGCTTGGTCTAACAGAGCCATCTGATTGATAAACAGATCGCGGAACACACCAGAACAGTTCACCACCACATCAACGCGGGGTCGACCCAGTTCTTCTAAAGGAATCAGTTCTAACTTATTCACCCGACCTAAGGAATCTGGTAGGGGTTTCACACCCACAAACCACATCACCTGAGCCAAAGACTCACCGTAGGTTTTGATATTGTCCGTTCCCCACAACACCAAAGCAATGGACTCTGGCCATTCACCATTATTCTCTTGCTTCTGACGATCTAAGAGTCGATCGACCACGATTTTGGCGGATTGAACGGCTGCTTCTGTCGGAATAGACTGAGGGTCAAGGGCATGGATATTTTTGCCAGTGGGTAGTACATCTGGGTTGCGAATGGGGTCACCACCGGGTCCCGGAAGCACATATTCGCCTTCCAGGGCTTGGAGTAAAGCACCCAGTTCATTATCAGCAACCACCTGATTCAGGCAGAACTCTAGATATTCCACTAAGGGTTTTAAGGCTTCTTGATCCACATCTGGGAAACCTGCTTCATTGAGTGCCTTCACCCAGGGCTCTTCCTGGCGGCCAAAGTTGAACAAATTTAAGGGTGAAACCTTGGAAACTCGGCCTTCTTCATCAATCTGAGTATGGACAATGGCGGCAACGGCAGCTCGGGTGGTTTCATTAATGGTATTTAAAAGATCCACATCTTCGAGGACACCGCGATCGCTATTGCGGAAGATCTCATCCAGATCGCGGTTGATGCTGTTGGCAATCAGGCGGGGTAGACCCAAAATATTATCTTCACCCCGATCGAGACTAGCGATATTGACAAGGGTGGCAATGGCTTCCTCTGCCGTGGGGGGCTTACCAATCACATGCAAACCGCAGGGTAAGAGGCGAGACTCAATTTCCATCAGCTTGATATAGACGCGACCGACAATAGTGTCGCGCTCTTCTTGAGTCATATCTTTGGCATCTTGCTCAGGCAGTTCGATATCCTGATCCAAGTTCACCAACCGGGCCTTGTCCATAATCGTATCGACGATGGGAACGCCCCGACCGCTTTCTTTCAGGGTCTGATAAGAACCAATCAGTTCACTCAGCTCCTTTAGACCTTTATAAAGACCTGCGTTTTCAGCGGGTGGTGTCAGGTAGCTAATGGTGTTGGCATAGCTGCGCCGCTTGGCAATCGTGGCCTCGGAGGGGTTATTGGCGGCGTAGTAATAGAGGTTGGGAATGCTACCAATCAGCGTATCGGGATAGCAATCGTTGGACATGCCGATCTGCTTGCCGGGCATAAACTCTAGGGAACCGTGGGTGCCGAAGTGAAGGACAGCGTCCGCTTTGAAGATCTTTTCGAGATAGCTATAGTAGGCGGCAAAGCCATGGTGGGGACTGGCGGAGCGAGAGAATAGCAGCCGCATGGGGTCGCCTTCGTAACCAAAGGTGGGCTGCACCCCAATAAATAGGTTGCCATAGGTTTTACCAAAGACCAGTAGGTTCTGGCCATCGCTGTTGAGGTTGCCAGGAGGGGGACCCCAGGATTCTTCTAATCGTTTGGAGTAGGGTGTTAGAGATTCGTATTCCTGCACCGACATCCGGTGGGCAATATTGAGTTCTGGGCTATTGTACTGGGCCTGGGCATCGTGGAGAATCTCCAGCATCAAGGCTTCTGCATCTTCGGGCATGTCCTCGATGGTGTAGCCATCCTTTTTCAAGGATTCCATCACTTTATAGATGGATCCAAATACATCCAGGTAGGCGGCTGTGCCCACATTTCCTTTATCGGGGGGGAAGCTAAAGACAGTAATCGCCAGCTTTTTCTCGACCTTGGTCTTGCGTCGGAGAGAGGCCCACTTCATGGCTCGCTGGGCCACCATTTCGATCCGGTCTTGGAGTGCGATCGCACGTCCAGTAACACCATCTCGACCCGACAAAATAATCGGCTCAATCGCCCCATCCAACTCAGGAATGGCAATTTGCAGAGCGGCTTGAATCGGGTGCAATCCCAAATCACTTTCTTCCCACTCTTCCGTGGTTTGGAAAACCAGAGGCAAGGCCACCATATAAGGTCGATTCAGCTTCTTTAGCGATTCCACCGCCTTGGGATGATCTTGGCGGGCAGGACCACCCACTAGGGCAAATCCAGTTAGAGAAACAACGGCATCGACTAAGGCTTTGTCTCCACCAGGGGTTTCATAGAAAAATTCTTCAACGGGCTTAGAAAAGTCCAAGCCACTAGCA
>NZ_JANQOP010000120.1 GCF_028285745.1 Acaryochloris sp. IP29b_bin.137
CGATGGCAAAGCCGTCCTTTATGCCCTGGTACCGGATGTCCAAAGTCAGGTGTCCCAAGAAGGATTGAATTTGGGTTGTTGCGAATTCTCATTTACCTCTTTTTCTATTTAGGTCGTTTCCCCACGACCGATTCAAACTTTTAAGCGACCCTTGAACCCAGGGGTCACCGAATTTTTATGGAGTCATTAGCAGGAACAGTTATGTCTGGTCGAGCCATCGCAGGTGCGTTTTTGGGCTTATCCCTGGGGTTGCAAGCCTGTAGCAGTTTACAAGCGTCTAGCTCCGGTAGCGCCCCTCAAAAACTGGTGATTACCGGGTCCAGTACCGTTGCCCCCGTCGCCTCCGAAATCGCTAAACGCTATGAAGCCCAAAACCCCCAGGTGCGGATTGACGTACAGACAGGAGGATCGTCTCGTGGCATTGCCGATATACGCCAACAGGTCGCCGATATTGGCATGGTCTCCCGCGCCGCCAAACCTGAAGACCAGGGCCTCAACTTCCATACCATCGCCAAAGATGGCGTTGTGGTGATCGTCCATCGAGATAATCCGATTCAGCGACTGACTCGTCAGCAAATTACCGATATCTACACGGACAAGCTCAACAACTGGCAAGACGCTGGCGGTAAATCCCAAGCCATTACCGTCGTCAATAAAGCTGAAGGTCGCTCCACGTTAGAAGTATTTACCAAGCATTTCCAGCTCAAGTCCTCGCAGATTAAAGCGGATGTAGTCATTGGCGATAACGAGCAAGGCATCAAAACCGTGGCAGGTAACCCGCTGGCCATTGGCTATGTATCCGTCGGCGCAGCAAAGGTAAATGTGGAACAGGGCACGCCTATTAAAGTTTTGCCCCTAGAAGGCGTGCAAGCTACGCCTCAAACCGTGCAAGATGGTTCGTTCCCCCTATCGCGTCCCCTCAACTTAGTGACTCAAGGTCCCCTTAATCCTCAACAGCAGAAATTTATTGACTTTGCCCAATCCTCCCAGGTCAAGGATATTGTTCAGGAGCAGTCCCTTGTCCCGGTTCAAGAGTGAAGCAACCTGGAGGGTTCTGTTGCAAATCCTGGCGCTGTGTTCAGGGGCCATTTTGCTGTTGATTCTGGGCTTTCTTGCCTGGGAAACGCTACCAATTCTGCACACCATTTTCCTCGATCAATTTTGGCGTGATCCAGGTTGGTATCCTAGCGAACAGGCTTACAATCTCACCCCGATGGTGATGGGAACCCTGGGAGTGACAGTTGGAGCCGTTCTGGTGGCAACCCCCCTAGGACTTTTATCAGCGGTGTTTTGCCAATACTATGCCCCTACGGGAGTTGCCCAACTCTATCGACGTCTAATCGAGCTACTGGCTGGCATTCCCTCTGTAGTCTATGGTCTATGGGGGCTGGTGGTGCTCGTGCCATTAATTGCCAAAGTTCAGCCTCCCGGTTCTAGTCTTTTAGCTGGAACTTTGATTTTAGCTCTGATGATTTTGCCCACCATTGCCCTGGTGACTGATGCGAGTCTGGCCAGTTTACCCCCGTCCTACTGGCACGGGTCCGCCGCTTTGGGCCTAGGAACCTGGGCAACCGTCCAAGGTATCTGTTTACCTGCCATTCGTTCCGGTCTCTTAACGGCTGTGATGCTCGCTACCGCTCGCGCCCTAGGCGAAACCATGGCGGTACTAATGGTCTGCGGGAATGTTGTCCAGGTCCCCGACTCGATCTTTGCTCCCGTGCGTACATTGACTGCCAACATTGCCTTGGAAATGGCCTATGCCCTCGATCTCCACCGCTCAGCTTTATTTGCCAGCGGACTTGTTCTAATGCTGGTGGTGACTGGGTTGGTCGTCGTCACCGATCGCATGACGGATGCACCGGAGAGTTAAGATGGTTCGTCGACTGGCTATCCCTTTTGGTAAGGAGCAAGGAGCCACTCTGATGGTGTGGTTAGTGGCCTTGGGGATTACCGTTCTGTTTCTCTGGCTGCTCAGCGATGTGATTTGGCAAGGAGGGCAAGCCATCAATGGTGCTTTTTTAACTCAAGCCCCCATTAAAGCTGGGCTAGAAGGCGGTATTGCTCCCATTCTGGTCTCCACGGGGTTAGTGTTAGGGGTTTGTATGGGCGTATCCCTCCCCCTAGGA
The DNA here is from genome assembly GCF_028285745.1 of Acaryochloris sp. IP29b_bin.137. Taxonomy (GTDB): domain Bacteria; phylum Cyanobacteriota; class Cyanobacteriia; order Thermosynechococcales; family Thermosynechococcaceae; genus Acaryochloris. The sequence goes on from NZ_JANQOP010000120.1 coordinate 2,127, forward strand.
TTAGGCACGGCTCTATTTTTAACCGAATTCAGTCCACAGCGCTCCCATCAGGCCATTCGTCTCAGCTTAGATATTTTGGCGGGGGTGCCGTCAATTGTATTTGGCCTGTTTGGCAATGCTTTTTTCTCAAAAGTTTTAGGTCTAGGATTCTCCATTCTGTCCGGGGGCCTGACCTTGGCTTGTATGGTGCTGCCTATTCTTATTCGCTCCATACAGGTGGGACTCGTCAATGTGCCCCATGAATATCGCCAAGCAGCGGCAGCATTAGGATTGTCTCGTTTAGGCACCCTGAAAACCCTAATTTTACCGGCAGCTCTACCAGGGATTGCTGTGGGGATTTTATTGGGCATTGGACGGGCCATCGCAGAAACCGCTGCCTTAATTTTCACCAGTGGCTACGTTGACCGCATGCCGACATCATTGCTCGACTCTGGGCGGGTACTATCGATTCATATTTTCGACTTGGCGATGAATATTCCAGGAGGTGAACAGAATGCTTATGGGACAGCCTTAGTCCTCGTGATTCTGCTCATTGTGATTAATACTCTTGTTTCCTGGTTCGCCGAACGCTTTCGCCAATCCAAATTGCAAATTCTATGACCTCTCCCACCTTAAGCCCGCCATCCTTCACCGCCGATCATCACCAGCCGCCTAGCGTCCGGGTGGAGAACCTGAGTTTACGGTATGGTCGCAAGATGGCCTTCGCCAATGTGGATGCTCAGTTCCGAGCCGGACAAATTACGGCTTTAATCGGTCCATCGGGCTGTGGCAAAACCAGCTTTTTAAGCTGTTTAAATCGCCTCCATGAACTCACGCCGAAAGCCCAACTTTCCGGCCAGGTCTATTTAAATAATTGCGATACGGCGACGATACCTCTAACGCCTCTGCGCCGCCAGGTGGGCATGCTGTTCCAAAAGCCGAATCCCTTTCCCCTCTCCATTTATCGCAACTTGGCGTTTCCCTTGAAAGAGCATGGGATTTGCGATCGCACCCTTATCCACCACATCATCGAAACGACCCTCACGGATGTGGGCCTGTGGGCAGAAGTTAAAAATCGCCTCAAAGCCCCCGCCCTCTCCCTGTCTGGAGGGCAACAGCAGCGTCTCTGCCTCGCGAGAGCTTTGGCCTTAAAACCTCGAGTCCTGCTAATGGACGAACCCTGTAGCGCTCTTGACCCCCTCTCCAGCGAAGTGATTGAAGATTTAATTTTGCGGTTAAAAGGCACCTACACCATTCTGATTGTCACCCACAATCTCGGCCAAGCCTCCCGCATTGCCGATGATGTCGCCTTCTTCTGGGTACAGCATGACGTGGGTCAATTGGTTGAATTTGGCCCAGCCAAAGATATTTTTGCCCATCCAAAAGATCCACTCACCGCCGCCTATGTCAGCGGTCGTAGGGGTTAATCGGCATCGATATACCCGCTTCAGAAGAGAGTTCAGCAACAAAGTGTGGGACGGGTAACTACGTCATGGACACCAAATATCGCTCAATCAAGATGATCGCCACAATGTCATCTATTGGCCGATTGATGGAACGCAACCTGCGGGGAATCAAACCGCCAAGACCCTTAGGAGGGTACATTTGCCAAAACTTACTACGAGCTTCAAGCGTACTGTAGCGTTCATCAACTTTGACCATACGGAGACTTGAGGAAAAGTGATGCCTGAGTTTTTGGTCCCATTCTCTGGATGTGGTTTGATTCCCCATCACCAGCAAAGATATGGGATAGGTTTGATATAAAGTCTCAATAGACTCAATGACCTGTGCTGCCGTAATCACCTGATGCCAATGGACAACATGGTCGGCTCCCATGACTGCCAGCCCGCACTTATCCCGTCCTGGATCTAACCCAAGGATGAGAGGTTGCAGTTTAGGTGTTGGGCCTACTGCGGAAGGAGAAAGACCACTCATCGTCAAATTTGAACTATTGGAGTTGAAGACTCCTGGCATGATGCCATTCTAGCGACTGCTGGTAGGTACAAGTGCAGCGCATCGAAAAATCTGGAACAGACCCCAATGATGGGATCAGGTTAGGTTAAGATAAAGCTTGTTCTTCAAAAGCTTGTGGAACATCATGGTTTCTGGAGAGGTGGCAGAGTTGGTCGATTGCGTCTGACTTGAAATCAGATGAACCCTTACGGGTTCCGGAGGTTCGAATCCTCTCCTCTCCGTTCTGAGTTATCAACCGCTCATGTCAGGATGAATTCATCCTTGATTAGCAAAGGGTTCCCCTAAGGATAGAGGGCAGCCCTTTGCTTAGTTATCGCGCCTTAACTTGAACGCAGTTGTTGCGCTTTAGAAACCAGTTGTTCTTCCCCGAGGTATTTATGCCACAGGAGCCCGAGCTTCTTTGCCTCTTCCGATTTCTCGGGTGCCACCTCATACATCCGTCGAGGGCGACCCCTACCTTCAACTTTCTGCCAATACCCTCTGATTACACCCTCATCCTCCAAAAACTTGAGTGCGCTGTACAGTACCGTATCTGACAAACGATATAAAGGATGTTTGTTTTCTACTAATTGGATCAATGCCGTTCCATAGGAATCGCCATGATCAATCAGAACGGATAAGACATAACAAACAGCAACTTCTTTGCTGAGATAGATAGGTGGTGGTTCCTGAAAATATCGGTAAATATCTTGAAATTTCATGGGCTGTCACTTCGCAAATAAGGTGAATACTGGAGTTGAATACAGTACCGACCAGATGTCGCTGTATTTCTTCTACAAGCCATAAGACTCAACCGAGAAGGTGTGCTAACTAACCCTCTTTCTTCTTGTGTCGCCCCATCGAAAGGACAAATTAGAGACCAATGAGGGTGATGGCCTGAACCAATGATCAAAGCTTTCAGCCAAGACAAAAGATATAGAAAACCTTGATGGTAGGTGTCATTGCCAGCAGAACACAGCTTCAGAATCTTATGACCCTAAAACATGTAAAAGTGGTGGTATAAGTTGTGAAAATAACGATTTGAAGATAACCCCCCCGGTTTACCTAATGAACTCGATGTTTAGTTCAACTGTTTAGCACATCAAGCATAGCTGTATCCATAACTATAGCCAACTTTTTGATGACTTACAGTGGATATTATTCACATCGCTAGGTCGATTTACTGTTACATTCGAGCTAACACTAGTGATTATAATTCCCAATTTTGTTTCTTGAAATTGAATTTATCTGAATTTTATAGTTCAAACTGTATTTCATGCCATAATCCGCAGTATGCGCAGTAGACAGGATTTGGGTTTCTAGGGGTATAACCCTCGATAATTCGTACGTTAAGATTATTGTACTCATAAACAGACACAGCCCCCCTTTCACGCTCTAGCAACGGTCTACATCATGTATTTTTTCAGATCTGAATAGTCTGGAGAGCTTGCCTTGATGGACCCGAAACTGATTCATATTCGGGGGCTGATGGGCAAACTGTGAATGTTAACGATTAGTGATGATTCAGCATTGATTGATAAACACAGGATAAGAGCTATTGATTACAGATACGTCTTCATCCCCCCCTCTTTGTCTTCGAGAGTAATAACCTCATGATTGATGAAAACGCTGATCCGAATCTAGGTCAGGTACTCATCAACCGTTATCAGCTGGTTGAGCTCATTGGTCAGGGGTCGATGGGTAAAGTATACCGAGCTGAGGATCAATTGCTGGGGGGAGTGACGGTCGCCGTTAAGTTTCTGGCTCAAACCCTTTTGAGTGAGAAAATGAAAATGCGGTTTGCCCATGAAGCTCGCACTGGAGCGCAATTAGGGCAGCGAAGCTTGCATATTGTCCGAGTTTTGGATTACGGGGTTCATCGCAATGAAGCTCCCTTTTATGTGATGGAGTACATGGAGGGCAAGAACTTAAGTGACTTAATTGCGGTGCAGCCTTTAGCCATTCATCAATTTTTGCGATTAATGCGTCATATTTGTTTGGGCTTAGAGTGTGCTCACCAAGGCATCAAAATCGATGGACAACAGTGCCAGGTCATTCATCGAGATATTAAGCCCAGTAACGCTTTTGTGATTTCTGATCCAAGTTTAGGGGCATTAGCCAAAGTATTGGATTTTGGCATTGCTCAATTTCTCTCTGATAGTACGGAATCGAACCAAACGGGTTCATTTATGGGGACGCTGGCCTACTGCTCACCGGAGCAAATTGCAGGCAAAGACTTAGATAATCGTTCGGATATTTATAGTTTAGGCATCACGATGTTTGAGGTGCTGACTGGGCATATCCCAATTCAGGCCTCCACTAACTCTATTGGCAGTTGGTACCATGCCCATCGTTCTCAAGTGCCTAAAACCTTTGCCCAGGTGTCTCCCGGGCTACATATCCCTGCATCACTTGAGGAATTAATTATGGCTTGTATGGCCAAATCTCCTCATGATCGTCCTCAAAATATGGCAGACATTTTATCGGTTCTTCAATCCCTGATGGAGCAGGGTTTAGCTGAGGAGAGTCCGGGCAGTACTGATTCCTTCACCGACAATGTTCGCAAAGCCGATCAGGCAACTGTAGCAGATCGGCGAAAAACCCTGGGAACTGCTCGTGTTCCTTCCATTCCCAATCCTCAGCAACGGTTTTGGTCGATTGAAGATGCCGGTTGGAAGGTGTCTTGGCCTGCGGGGAAACCGATTGCTGATATTGTTTTTCCACAGTTGTTGCAAACAGATAAGGAACAAGCGGTGGCGTTATGGGTGATGTTGCCCCGCACAGAGGTGAGTAAGCGCTTACTAAGTACGCGCTACAACCAGTTTCTATGTACAATTCACCCTCACCCGATGGTGTTGTGGATTACGACCATCTATGACCCATTGTCGGGGCCCAAATGGCTTCCCTGTTACTTGGATTTGAAAGATCCGCGAGGCGAAAAAGCGGTACAACTCCTTAGCCAAAAGGGCTACTATCCCTTAATCTTCTTTGATCGGGAAGATCCCGATCAACCGGCCAATGTCTGTACTGTCCCCATTGCACCTTTTCAAAAGCAAGTTTTCCAAGACTGGCTGCGAATGAGTCGGGGCGCAGTGGTTCCCGGCTCAGCCATGACGAGCAAGCAAATGCTCAAAGCTGAGTTGGAAAAACTCAAGCCCAATATTTTGATCAAGCTGGAGAATGCCCAAGGAGACAAATTTAAAGCTTAAACGACCAAACTGTCCGACCCTGGAACTATCGTGCGGGCGGCACAAATAAGATGGGATGCCAACTGCGACGTACCATCTCTCCAGCAAAGCTGGGAATGGATAGTTCCCAAAGGCGGCCAAAGTGTTTAGAAGAGACAACAATAGCGCTGATATCAACGTCTAAGGCTACCGTTTGAATTTCTGCGATCGCATTCCCCTGACGCACCTCAACATTAACCCTCAAATTGAGATCTTGGAGACGTTTTTGGATAGGCTGCAAGGTTTCCGCACATTGGCCAGCCTGAGGCTCTAAGGAGACCTCTTTACGACCGGATTTTTCCAGAACCCAACAGAGCAGGCAGGCTTCTAAGGATTGGGGGGGGCGCTTTTCAGCCTTGGATTCGACATACTTCACTACATATTGGGCAGACTGACTACCATCATAGGGAATCAGAAGATACCGCAATAAATGCTGGCAGCGCAGTGCCATCTCTTCTTCGGTGTAGGCGGAAGTCAATTGAGGCCGCAAAATCAGCAGCGGGACAGGGGTTTTAGGGGCTAGTTGGCTGGTCGTACTGCCAAATAGCTTTTCATTCAATAAACTGTGAATTGAAGTCCCCACCAGAATGAGTTCGGATTGGTGCTTTTCCACTGCTGCTAAGATAGCCTTCGCCCTTGCCCCTGCAGAATTGGCGCAACTTGGCAGCTCAATCTGAATATCGACATCTTTTAGGCTGCTGGCAAGGACGGGGGTGAGTTTTGCCTGAGCTTCCGCTCTTTTCTCCTCGTCCACCTGAGGAATATTGCGATCATCTTGGAGCGGGACACAATGCAAAAAAGTGATCTGCTGGAAACCTGCTTGGGTTAACTCAGGAATGAAGTGGATCAGGCGGTGAAGGCCGTCAGAAAAATCAGTGGTTATGAGAAGGCGGTGGAACATAAGTCACATCCCTGATAGTCAGACAACCTAAAATAATGTTGTCTCCATTATGATGTTTTGAGTAACTCCATCTTTAATCGCTAGCAACACAGAATTTATTTTTGCTGGGCAAGCTTGGGGGCTCGACCGATTAGACCCGCCATAAATCGAAGCGCCAACACTCGGATGGGAGCGATCCGCTGCAGTCCTTTAAGGCCTAACCGACGGACTTGAACCACCAACGGCCATCGGTTGGAGAAGACTCGATTAAGAAGGTCTGTAAAACCAAGCGCTAGCAAATTTTGCTGCCGACGCCACCGCTGATATTGCCGTAATACTTTTAAGTGTCCAATATCTTGCCCTGTCTGATGTGCTGTATGGAGGACTTGAGCTAAGGCTGCCGCATCACGAATCCCTAAATTCAATCCCTGCCCTCCCACGGGGTGACAGGTATGGGCGGCATCTCCCACTAGGGCAAGGCGGTGGGCGATATAGTGTTTCGAATGCATCCATTTGGCGGGGAAAATGAATCGCCGTCCGACTAGGGACAGTTTTCCCATCTGGTTACCATAGCGCTGTTGGAGTAATTCTATAAACGGCTCTTCTTCCAATTCAAGAAGAGCCTGTGCTTGAGCATGGGGGGCAGTCCAAACAATCCGGCATTGGTTATTGGCAATCGGTAAAATGGCAAAGGGGCCACTGGGCCAAAAGCGTTCATAGGCAATATGATTGTGGAATTTCTCCGGAGCAATCGTAGCCACCAAACAAGATTGCCAATAATCCCATCCTTGCGTGGTAATTCCTGCCTGTTGACGAACTTGGGAGCGGGCTCCATCTGCACCAACTAGCAGTTTGACGTGCAGGGGCCGGTGCAATCGGTTGACAGCATCAGGGGCCTCATCCTGATTGGACTCAATGTGAATGTCCACGCCCCTCGAGTGATAGTGGGTTGCAGTGACTCGCGCCGGACAGAGCCAGTCCACCTGTTCACAGGTCTTGAGGAAATCAAGTAATTCTTTGAGCAATACTCGATGTTCGGCCACGTAGCCCAACACAGCAGTTTTTAGATCCTTGGGCTTAAATTTCACAACGCTGGGATAGTTGCCATCCGATAAATGGACTTGTGAAAAGTATTCCACTTGGGGTGCAATCGCATCCCAAACCCCTATTCCCTCAAGAATCCGGATAGAACTCAGGTGAAGGGCATATGCCTGTCCCTTGGCGACTGCTGTGGAATGGGGCTGCCCTTCGATGATCACCACCTTTAAGCCAGAGCCATCCAGGGCAGCCGCGAGGGTTGCACCAACAATCCCTCCGCCGACGATGGCCACATCATAGTCATAATCCATAGGGGGTGATTCTGGTAAGGGCGTCATGCCAGACTGCAGTAGAGAACTGGGAACCGAAGGCATAAGATGCGGTTAAGTAGTCGTAATACTTCTTCATTGTTGCTTGTTTTACAAACCCTAGGCAACACATTGGACATATTACATATTTGACCAATCTGTGAAGATTAGACCTTGCAGCGGGAACGGCTCAAATTTGCTGCCAGGATAAAGTTGGCGGACGAATCAGTTCCAATAAAGACGAAATAACGGTAGGCTTTAAACCAAAAGTACCTAATCCCATTGTCCCCAAGTTATTAACTCTCATAAATCCTATGACACAAGCTAGCGGTGCCCAACAAGCAACTGAGAAAAGCCTGGAGGCAATGCGTAAGTTTTCGGAAACTTATGCTCAGCGAACCGGAACTTATTTCTGCTCCGATCTCGGAACGACAGCAGTTGTAATTGAAGGTCTGGCAAAGCATAAGGATGACCTCGGAGCACCCTTATGCCCTTGTCGCTATTACGAAGATAAGGCAGCCGAAGTGGCCGCAGCCTATTGGAATTGCCCCTGTGTTCCGATGAGAGAGCGTAAAGAATGCCACTGCATGTTGTTTTTGACCCCTGATAATCCCTTCGCTGGCGATCAACAAAACATCACTGTTGAACAAATTCGAACTGAGACAAACAAATTTTAATGGACAATCTTCCCCCGGACTTTTGGAAAGGGGTTACAGAGTTTAATCAGGGTCAATATTATGCTTGCCACGATACTCTGGAGGCGTTATGGATGGATGCAGCGGATCCCCCCAAGAGTCTTTACCAAGGTTTTCTACAAGTGGCAGTAGCCTGTTACCATCTAGGCAACCAAAATTGGCAGGGAGCAGTCATCTTGCTAGGCGAGGGCATCAGCCGACTACAGCGGTATGAACCCGAATTTGCAGGACTGGATATCAGGAAATTTGTGGATTGGAGTGCAAACCTATTAGAATGCTTGCAGCAAAATGGCCCGGAGCAAGTGGCGATGTTTAGTCAACTGGCTGTATCAGCTCAGCCGTCTCCATCTGATCGTCAAGATTTTATCCTTGGTGATCAATTTGTAGGTTTACCCAAAATCACGATGACGCAGGATAACCTATGAGACCCACTAGAATGGTTGAATGCTTGGGAAGAAGAACTATCAATCTTCTGAAAAGTAACTGATGAGCGATTTTGAAATGCGAGCGCCTATTTTCAGATCAAGAGTTAATTTAGTATGCCTGATTTTACTAGGTGTCGGTGTTATCTTCTTCAACCCCCTGCAAGCTCAAAATCAACGTCAATCCCTCACATTGCGTGCAGATGTTCAGAAAGCTAATGCCAAAACTGGCATTATTACCGCTGCTGGAAATGTCCAGATTGTCTATCCCGAACATCAACTCAAAGCGACTTCTGCAAAAGCACAGTACTTTAGCCGAGAACGGCGCATTCTTATGGAAGGTGATGTATTGATCGAACATGCGGGGAAGAACTTGAGAGCAGACAAAATTACATACTTGATTGATGAAGGCCGATTTGAAGCCCAGGCCCATCAAACTAAATTTGTAGAAACTGAGGTTCCGATCGCCAAGTAGTTCTGCGTCTATGGGCTCGGAGCGCAAGATGGTAAGTGTTGTCAGGATGTGAGAACAAAAGCTTGCGTATCCGTTTGCAAGATATTAGCAAATCCTATCGTCGTCGCTGTGTCCTAGAGCAAATTTCATTGTCGGTCTATCGAGGCGAAATTGTGGGATTGCTGGGGCCGAATGGGGCTGGAAAAACCACAATCTTCTCCATTCTTGCTGGGTTAACCCAACCCAACCAGGGAACCGTCTGGTTGGGCAGTCGAGAAATTACCGCGTTGCCTTTGGCTCAACGGGCTCGGATGGGCATTGGTTATTTAGCTCAAGCCCCCAGTATTTTTCGTCATTTGACGGTGCGTGACAATTTGCTATTGGTGATGGAGCAGTCGGGGGTTCCCCGCCATCAATGGCAGTCTCGGTTGATCGGCTTACTGGCGGAATTTAGTTTGGAGCCTGTGGCAAATACTTTCGGGAAACAAGTGTCTGGCGGTGAACGACGACGGACCGAATTGGCGCGGGTGTTAGCGATGAGGGCGGCAGGTCCGCAGTTCTTACTGTTAGATGAACCCTTTGCCGGGATTGATCCAATGGCAGTGGCAGATATGCAAGGGATAATCACTCGTCTCTGCGATCGCAATCTCGGTATCTTGATTACCGATCACAATGTTCGAGAAACCTTAGCCATTACTCACCGAGCTTATATTCTGAGCGAAGGCAAAATACTAGCGGCAGGGACCCCCTCACAGCTTTACAACAATTCACTTGTTCGTCAATATTACCTTGGCAGTCAGTACCCCTACTGATCATCTCATTCAACAGAAGTCATGCATCGATGGAATTGGCGCAGTGGGCCAGCCATAGCTCGTATTGATCGCTATCTGCTAAAAGCACTATTGCCGCCTTTCCTATGGGGAATAGGCGCTTTCTCATCTATTGGATTAGCCGCAGCAGTGTTATTTGACCTGTTGCGTCAAGTCTCAGATGCGCAGTTACCGCTTGCGATCGCCCTCACCGTTCTCGGCTTGCAGATCCCTTATTTTGTGAGTTTGTCGATCCCCATGTCAGTTTTGCTGGCATGTCTTTTGGCATTTTCAAAGCTCAATATGGATGGGGAATTGATGGCACTGCAAGCAGTTGGAATGGGCCTAGAACGACTAACGCGCACAAGTCTTTGCTTTTCGCTAGTAGCGCTCATCTTGATGTTTGGTTTAACAGAAGGTGTGGTACCGATCAGTCAATATCAAGCACAAACTTTGCTGGTGCAAACCGTGCAACAGGGGCAACTCAGCCTCAAGAAACAACACATTATTTACCCAGACAAAAGCCCTCAAAATAAACTTCGTCGCTTGGTATATGCCCAATCTTCTACCGGACAAACCCTTTATGGGATCACAATGATCGATTTCACAATTCCGGCAAGGCAAAAAGTGATTACAGCTCACTCAGCCACTTGGGATATGGAAGATCAGCGTTGGATTTTTCAGCAGGGCACGATCTACTTTGCCACAGCAGATGGTCGAGAGCCACATCTGATTCACTTCAAAACACAACAGCTTCAGCTTTCAGCAGCCGCTTCTCCAGCGGAGATAGTACTCAATCCAATGGTCATGTCTTTACCAATGGCACTGCAGACTCTAACCCAGCTCCGTCAAACCGATGCCCCCTTCCCAATGCGAATCCTAGCCATTCAAATTCATCGAAAAATTGCATTGCCATTCACCATACTAGCGTTTGGTCTAGTGGGTAGCGCATTGGGTATGCAACCGCAGCAGTCCTCAGCGAATAAGGGTTTTGGGCTGAGTCTGATCATTATCCTCGGACAATATATCCTCATCTTCACAGCTGAGATTTGGAGCAAAACAGGGTTGATTTCACCTTGGTTAGGCGCATGGCTGCCCACACTTGTCACAGGCTGCTTGGGAATCGCTCTGCTGCTACCTGTATTGGGTCTATCCCGCTCAAATTTCTCGCAACAATAGTTTGTGCCCCTGATGTGCCCCCAATTCAGACTTAATAATCCCTCCTTAGGGGTAGGGAAGTCGTGATGTCCAACATGCTCAAAGCCACCGGTAGTTGTCCATAACCAAGATTTATTTTGCGTGCACGAAACACTGACATCAAAAAAGTCTTTTTGTATTTGTATTCTAGACTACAAACAATAGCCCGTTCATGCCGTAGTTGTATGTGGGGGACTCGCATTTCAGGAATTTCTCAGGTTTCTTTAATGTGAGGATTAGGCAATTCTCATTGCAGCGAAGCTCCGAAGATATAAAGGGCTTTGATTGGTCCTCTTAAACTGCGGAGCATCAGGGGGTGATGCATATGCAAGGTGCTTATGTCTATTCGGTTCACCATTGGCCGTTCAGCTCTTTTCATTGCTGTAAGCGGCTGTTTTGCTTAGGGTGACTCCGTCTTAATCTGTAAGAACAGAACTTTATCTGCTCTATGTGTGTGAGGAAAGATACATGTCCAATATTCGGGATAAATCCCTAATTTTTTCATCTTTAGCTCTATGGGCTTGCTTACTCCCTACCTCAGTAGGGGCGGTAGAGCAAGCAGCCTCAGATGAGTTAAAAGCAGATACCACGGTGATCTCTACTTTAGAGCTGGCTCTCAATTCGGAAACTGATAGCGATCGTGTATTTGCCACTTCTTCCCTATTAAGGTCTGAGGTCTTGACAGAAGCCGATAGCCAATCCCATGAAGGTTTGGTTCTCGATAGCACTGTTGCCGAAGCTGAGTCCTTACGAGTGGCTGATCAGTCGATGACTTCGCCTTCCGTGGCGGACTTAATGGAGGAGACTCAATCAGATTCAGTCGGTCAAGTAACGTCTGTCTCTCAGCTTTCTGATGTGCAGCCCGATGATTGGGCGTTTCAAGCCATTCAGTCCTTAGTGGAGCGATATGGTTGCGTCGCGGGTTACCCAGACGGTACATTTCGCCCTAGCCGAGCCATGTCTCGTCGAGAAGCGGCAGCTTTGGTGAATGCATGTCTAGATAACCTCAGCAATCGTTTTGCGACGAAGGAAGATCTAGATGCGCTGAAGGCGCTGCAAGATGAGTTCGCGGCTGAACTTGCAACTCTTAGAGGACGGGTTGATGGTCTGGAAGCTCGGGTGGCAACGGTTGAAGCCCAGCAGTTCTCCACAACTACTAAATTGAGCGTTGATGCCGTTTTTACTGCTCAATTTGGTGATTCTGGTAATGGCGTCTTTGAAAACTCTAATAATGGAGCGCCTGATGGCATTAACGATCTAGCTGACTCACGGGCAAGTGCGATTGGCTCAGTATACATGAGCTTTAATACCAGCTTCTCAGGGGATGATCTCTTACAAACCACTTTATTCTTCGGGAATAATGGACAAGACTTGTTCTCCAACGCCCAAGTGGGTGGTACTCCCACACTTCCCTTTGACCAAAGTGCTCCTTTATTCAACCCTGGTCAGTATTACTTTGCTGGACTTCCCAACAACGCAACGCTATACCGCTTAGCCTATACCTTTAAGCCTATTGAGGACTTATCGGTCACCATTGCACCGTTGTACTATCCAACAGATATTATCGATGGCAATAGCTACACCAGTCCGTTTACAGGGTTTAGTACCTGGTTCTTGATCAATAATCCCTTGATCACTCCTTACATTACTAACTTCTTGGGGGGTGCAGGTGCTGGTTTTGACTGGAACTTTAATGGCGGTCCCGTGTCCTTACGGGGTGCCTATGTGGCAGTGAACGGGTTTTCCGCAGTCAACACGGGTCCCCCCAGCGATGGAGGCCTATTTGGTGATCCCTACCAAGCTACGGCTGAGTTGGAATATGCAGGTGAGTTGGGAGATGATTCTAACTTTGCAATTAAACTGCAATATACAAACTCCGAGACCACGGGTGTCAGCCAAAATGTTATAGGTGTTAATGCTGAAGCAAAGTTTGGCCAGTTCGGCGTATTCGGTCGCTATGGTTATTCTTTTGCGGATGGCCAAGGTGTGGCTAACCCCATTCCATTTGCAGCAGGCACTGTGGGTCGATTTGATGCCCAAACCTGGCAGGCCGGTGCTGGTATTCACGATCTATTAGTACCAGGCTCCTTATTTGCGGTGTCTGCCGGGATGCCTTTCCTCAACAATCTGCCATCGCCAGGGGTAGGTGTGAACGATGAAGACCAAATCAACTTGGAAGCGTTCTATCGTTTCCCCATCAATGACAACATCACCATTAGTCCAATTTTCTCGGCCATTTTGAACCCCAATAGCAGTAGTATCGAGCCCAACCTGTATCAAGGTTTGATCCGGGTCGTGTTTTCGTTCTAGATCGTTAACGCCTAAAGTTAGCGCAGGGTTTAACGCCTGACTCACTTAAACTGAGTGGTAACCAGCTTTGCTGGTTACCACTTGCTATGGAGAGCTGGATGGGGGAATATGTTGAGCCACAAAGTCAATCACGGCAGAGAGTCCATCTTGCTGTTTTAGATTCGTCATCACAAAAGGCTTGGGACCTCGCATTGCTCGGGTATCTTGTTCCATCACTTCTAAGCTGGCGCCCACATAAGGGGCAAGGTCAATTTTGTTGATGACAAGCAGGTCAGATTTCGTGATTCCAGGTCCACCTTTGCGAGGAATTTTGTCACCTCCCGCTACATCAATCACGTAAATGGTGAGATCAACCAGCTCAGGACTAAAGGTTGCCGCTAAGTTATCACCTCCACTTTCGACAAACACAATATCAGGGGAGAACTGAGTCTCTAAATCTTCAATTGCAGCTAGGTTGATGGAGGCATCTTCGCGGATAGCAGTGTGGGGACATCCCCCAGTTTCAACGCCTAGGATCCTTTCCTGACTTAGGGCCTGACTACGAACCAGAAACTGAGCATCTTCCTGGGTATAGATATCGTTGGTAACGACAGCCAGATTGTACTGATCCCGCATGGCTTTACAGAGGGCATCCACTAATGCCGTTTTGCCTGAGCCAACGGGGCCAGCAACACCCACTCGAAGAGAATTCATTTGAGGTCAGTCCTAGAGTTTCAAAGGTTGATGAATTAAAAAGGCTGCCAGTATCTTACAAGTCCTTGTGGGCCTATCGTTCTAATGTTTTAACTGCGAAACAAACGACTGTATTGTGTTTCATGGGCCATGCTGGCGAGGGCAAGCCCCCAGCCACAGCTACAGAGATCCTCATCTTCTAGCAAGAGAATCGCTTGGGTTGCTGCTTCAATATAGGGTTGAAGTTGGGAGAGGAGTTGCTGGCCTGTTGTTTGTCCCAATGGGATCAGCTTAATCCCAGAACTAATCAGATTGGTGGCCCAACTGTGGAGATATCCTAGAGTGGCTGATTCTAGGGGAATTTGCCAGAGGTTTGCCGTGAGTCCAAATGCGATCGCAAAATTGCACCCAGCCTGTAACTGCTCCCATACCTCGCTTAATTCAGGGCTAGTGTGTTCTGGATCTTGCAAGGCTTCAGATAGTCGCAACAGAGATCGCCCCATCTGTAAGCTTTGTAATCTCAACTCTTCCGTTTCTCTAGCAGCAGATAACCAGGCATTCCAGTGCAGCAGTGTTTGCACATCTGTGTTCGCTCGATACCCACGAACCATCACTGCAGCTTCCATGCGGATGGATCCATAGGCTAGCTCTTGCAGCAACCATGTCCGCAAATGGAATTCGTTGTCTATCGTTCCCTGATCAACTAGCCATTCCAGACCTTCGGAATAGCTATAGGCCCCGACGGGTAAAGCAGGGCTAGCGAGTTGAAGTAAGCGCGGAGTAATATCCAAGTTGATAGGAGAGAAAGAGGCTCGACGTTATTGTCATGCTCACAAAAGCACACATGTGGGTTGTAGATGAGCCAGACGAGACCCAACAACCAAATCTACGCAGAAATGGCAATACCGCGAGGAATCCAAAACCGAACCAGAAGCTTAAAGCTGCAACCCATCCAGCATAGATCCCCACCATTACAAGTAAGACTTGACTAAGGCCAATTAATAGCCAACCTATCACACCAAAAAATCTTTCAGACGTAGCCTCAGCCAGAAGCGATACATAGATTAATCCAGCCGAAGCACCTAAAGCAAGTGCCGCTCCTCCAAAAATATCAAGAATGATTGCCATATAGACGGAATTTAGAATCTCGCCCAACATTGAGTATTCCTCACCGGTAGAAGTATTCTAGCGGAGATGATTTTCAGTAATTACTCATATTGCCATTATCTAAATCTCTTAGCCTAGAAATCAGGTTAGGAAACTATTTGAGAGGCTGAATGAGAAAATTTATCCTGCTCTTGACTTTGACAGTAATGCTGATAGTGGGTTGCAAAATCAACCAGGCTGACAGTCAAGCGCCAGCTGCCGTTCAAATTGAACCCGGAGCCAAGCAGAGAGGAATGTCTTGGACAGCAGAACGAACCCCCATTTCTGCCGAAAATTTTGACACCCTGACTAAAGCCCATGTGAATTGGATCGTCCAAACCCCGTTTGGATGGCAACAGGATATTGACTCCCCAAATTTAGCGTTAACCACAAAAGGGGTTTGGTGGGGCGAAACCGATGAGGGATTGATCACCACCACTCAATTAGCCCAAAAGCGGGACATTCAAACCCTGTTAAAACCCCATATCTGGCTGACTCGCCCCCGTGATGGCAAGTGGCGGACGGATATCAAAATGAAGTCTGAGGCGGATTGGAAGACCTGGTTTACCAACTATCGTCGATTTATTTTGCATTATGCCCAGTTAGCCAAACAGCAAAATATTCCCATTCTCTGCATTGGCACTGAACTGCAGACGACAGCCGTAGAAAGGGAGCAAGATTGGCGACAATTAATTACTGAGATTCGGCAGGTGTACCCCGGTCAGCTTACCTATGCCGCCAACTGGTATGAAGCCTATGAGCAAATTCAGTTTTGGGATGCCTTGGACTTTATTGGTATTCAGGCTTATTTTCCCTTAGCCTCCAAAACAGAGCCAAGGGTGGCGGAGTTAAAGCAGGCTTGGCAGAGGTATGGGGATGTGATCGCATCTCTCCACAGTAAATACCAAAAACCCGTTATCTTCACGGAAATCGGCTACCGCAGTACTGTAGATACCGCCATCGAGCCGTGGAAATGGCCTGATACCTCTGAGATTAATCCCTCTAAATTAGCAACCTCAGACGGTTTACAAACACAAGCCAATTGTTACGAAGCATTTTTCCAAACCATCTGGCAGGAAGACTGGTTGGCTGGGGTGTACTGGTGGAAGTGGTTCCCCTCAATTGAGGCCAATCCCAAACAACAAGGTGCAGGCTTCTCACCCCAGAACAAACCGGCAGAACAAGTGATCCGCAAATACTATAGCCAGAGCCTATCTTCAGCTAAGTCCTCCTGATGATGACAATTAATTCCTAAACAAATAATCGCGAGAGAGAGCAAACAAAGTTAGGCAAAAGGGGGGAAGTGAGAGTCTCTTCATCATCGAGTAGCGCTGTAACCAACTTCAACATCGCCTGTTGGCGACGGTAGATTTCCACCTGTTGCAATTGCCAGTTGATAATCCAATATTCTTGCACCCCACGGACACTGTAGAGCTTGAGTTTGGCCTCACGATCTCTGCGCTCGTTTTCCGTGCCTGCCGACAAAACTTCAATCACTAACTCAGGTGCGGCCACAAGATGTCCTGATTCATCCAAAGCAACGGCTAAACGTTCTTTGCTAACCCACACTACATCTGGAATAACATTGTCTGCATCGCTAAAAATGAGGCCAGGGGTCGTAACTGGTTTACCCAGCCCCGTTTCTAAAGACCAATCTCGTAATTCTGCATAAACGTTGCCACTGACATTTTGATGTTGCCAATGAGGGGCACGAGTCACAAATAGATCTCCATCAATAATTTCATAGCGGTTGCTACTTTCAGGGAGTAATTCTAGGTCCGAGGTGGTCCAGCGAACTCGCTCTTCTATTGCAGCAGGATTCATGGGATCTTCTTCGCAAGCGATGAAACTATTTTAGCCTCTAAGATCTGTGGACGGGATTGATGGCCAGTTAATGTGAATGGCTATGGTGGTGTCCCTGCTGGCCATAAGCGCCCGCTTCAGGTTGAAAGGGGTGCAGTTCTTCCGTCACATCCATGCCCAACTGTTCCAGCATATTTTGCAACACTGAATCAGGCGCGAGACGCAAACAGGTTGGCGTGATTTCTAGGGGAACGTGGCGGTTGCCTAAATGGTAAGCTCCTCGCAATAAGTCTAGAGGAGTAGGGGCTTGGACCGTGAAAACAGGTTCGGGCTTAGCAACGATACGCAATACGGTATCACTCTCAGATCGCAACAGGTCACCATCATAAAGAACCGTGCCCCGGGCGAGCCGTAGAAATACGGTTTGACCCTCTGGGATTTGGAATTTATGGCGCGATCTAGTCCGTTCTTCCGCTGTTAAGGCTAATGTTAGATCCGCTTCCTGCTCTTGCGCTCTTGGCAATCGTTGAGTGAAAATCAGCGCCACGGTTGATGTCTCCCGTTTCATCAAATTTTGTTTTCTCCCATGATAGAGCGACATTGAGCGCCGGACCTTGATAGAACTTCTCCAAGATAGGCGCTAAGATTTGAGGGAACAGCCACAGATGCTTAGATATCGATTAGAAAATACCTTGATCCTAGATGCTCAACCTTGGGCATCAGTGCCCATTTGAAAAGCATGGTAGAAATAGATTTGCACCTGCATTGGTATTGTGATGTCCGTAATTGACGCCTCCTCTGCTGAGCAAAGCGGGGAATCCAATGGCCTTCACGCTTTAACTGGAAATCCCTTGAGCGAGCTTACAGACCCCAAAATCAAGTTGGAACAGATCAACCAACAGTTCGATCAAGCTCCTGCTGAAGACGTGGTGACCTGGGCAGATGAAACCTTTGGGGATGGCTTGGTTATGAGTACTAGCTTTGGCATTCAAGCCGCCGTGATGCTGCATCTCGTTACGCAGGTCATTCCCGATATTCCCGTTATTTGGATTGATACAGGCTATTTGCCTGCTCAAACCTATTTGTTCGCAGAAGAACTGACTGAGCGTCTAAAACTAAACCTGAAGGTGTATCAATCTGTGATCAGTCCAGCTCGAATGGAAGCGTTACATGGCAAGCTTTGGGAATTCAATGATGTTAACGCGTTCAACCAGTACGATCAGATGCGTAAGGTTGAACCCATGCAACGGGCATTAAACGAGCTACAAGCCACGGCCTGGCTCGCTGGGTTGCGAAGTAAACAAACCCATTTTCGCCAGTCCCTAAACCGGATCGATATCCAAGGAGAGCGCTATAAAGTTTTGCCCATCCTCAACTGGCACTCCAAGGATATTTATCAATACCTACAAGCTCATGATTTGCCCTATCATCCTTTCTTTGACTTAGGGTACACCACTGTTGGAGACTGGCATTCCAGCCGCCCCGTCGGGACAGATGATGAAAGCGATCGCGCCACTCGTTTCCAAGGTCTCAAGGAAGAATGTGGATTGCATCTGCCCCAAACACCAGAAGAATCTCAAAGTTTAGATTCCAGCTCCTTGTAAACATCACGAATACCTCGGTCCAAGGTAATTCGAGGTTACCCATCGGTTCCGAATGATCAGCAAGGGAAGTCAGTCAGACTTGGTGTTATCCCAACTTTTATTTGAACTGATTGCTACCCGCCTTGCCCACTGGTCATCCAAGGCATTAATGTTCCTCCTGATTGCTTAACGTCCGCTTTGTGCAAAGCTTTAGACAGGTCTACGCGGGTGCTTCTTGCAAAGACAGTCAGACCCCGGTTAATGCCAAGTGCCAGTAGCACCCCACAGCCGAGCGTGAACCTTTTACAATACGGTTATGAACGCTTTTGATCCAACCCCACCCGACTGGACGAATTCAGCGACCCATGCCCGTCACTTTCACTGTCCGATTTGCCAAGCGACTTGTTCAGACGCACAGCAAGTTTGGATCAATCGCAGAGCCCCTGTCATCACTGAGAACTATCTGCGTAAGTGGCAAGAGTTTTATCAATGCCACTGTGGTCAGGCCTGGTGGGCTTGGAGCAGCGATCGCCCTCCTTCAAATTTACATTCCAAAGAATACCCAGAATGAACTGGCTAGATATTGCAGGTCACTCCGTCCTTATTCCGCCCCAACCCGTTGCCTTGATCCACTTCTTGGGTGGTGCGTTTGTCGCAACAGCCCCCCAAGCAACGTATCGCAGGCTCCTTGAAGGTATTGCAGATCAAGGCTATGCCGTGATTGCGACTCCCTTTCTGACGTCAGTTGATCACGCGAAAATCGCGGAAGAAGCCCTCTTTCTGTTTGAAGACGTCGTCGAGCAGTTGCAACGGTCGGCCCGATTACCCCAATTTCTACCCATCTATGGCATTGGGCATAGTATGGGATGCAAACTACATTTGCTGATTGGCAGTTTATTTGAAGTGAATCGTGCTGGCAATATTTTTATCTCATTTAATAATGCTCCTATTGATAAAGCCATTCCGTTTGCAGAGCTGATTACATCGGCGGTTCCCATCGAATTTTCTCCTAATCCTGAGCAAACCAACCGACTGGTGCAAAAGCATTACCAAATCCCCAGAAACCTCCTGGTTAAGTTCTCCAATGATACGTTGGATCAAACTTTGAGATTATCAGGGCTCTTAGAGCAGCGATTTCCAGGTATGGTCTCTGTCCAGCGTTTAGCAGGCAATCATCTTACCCCCCTTGGCCAAGATGTACGTTGGCAGGCGGGTGATACCTTTACGCCTCTTGATGCTTTAGGGCAGTGGTTCCGCCAGGAGGTGTATCGAGATGTCAATCAGTTGGAAAATGCGATCTTGCGATGGCTGGATCCCTTACCAATTCTGTGACGGAATCAAGTGGATAGCTGAAAGACACGCCCATGACTATTTCGATTGGGCATCAATCCCGTAGGAAATCGGTCCCTTAGTTTCGTCATTCCTGAACTAAACCTGAGCAAATTTACTTAGGCTTAGTATAATCAGGTAGACACTGAGGGCATCGTTCTCATTGCAGTAGACTTAAAAAGATTAGAATTGTACTTTTAGAATTCAACTTAACCCTCATTGCAGGCGCAGTGTATACCGGAACGTATCAGGAGATTATTTAGATATGCCCCAAACCCAGGCTACTTCAGAAATTGACTTCTATAGTGACACCTATAAAGATGCTTACAGCCGCATTGACGGTATCGTCATTGAGGGTGAGCAAGAGGCTCACGAAAACTATATTCGTCTTGGAGAAATGCTACCTGAGCACCAAGATGATTTTATCCGCTTGTCAAAGATGGAAGCCCGACATAAGAAAGGGTTCGAAGCCTGTGGTCGCAATTTGAAAGTCACCTGTGATCTTGACTTTGCCCGTCAGTTTTTTGCAGATTTGCATCGAAACTTCCAGGATGCTGCGGGTGAGAATAAAGTGGCCACTTGTCTGGTCATTCAGTCACTTATTATTGAGTGTTTTGCGATCGCAGCCTATAACATCTACATCCCCGTCGCAGATGACTTTGCTCGCAAGATTACCGAGTCAGTGGTCAAAGACGAGTACAAACATCTCAACTATGGTGAAGAGTGGCTCAAAGCTCACTTTAATGACGTCAAAGCGGAAATCCAAGAAGCCAACCGTCAAAACCTACCGATCGTTTGGAGAATGCTGAACGAAGTGGATAAAGATGCCGCCGTACTAGGAATGGAAAAAGAAGCCCTTGTTGAAGATTTTATGATTCAGTATGGTGAAGCGCTGAGCAATATTGGGTTTTCAACCGCAGAAATCATGCGGATGTCAGCCTATGGGTTAGTTGCAGCTTAAATTCCCTCGCCATCGATAGAGTCAAAGGTTTATCTTGCTCTACAGCGTTATTTAGACAAAAGAGTCAGGTCGATCGGCCTGACTCTTTTGTGTGGACTTCAACCTTAAGCTCTAACTCCACTCCCCCCGCTGACCGTTCCACTCATGGGCTTGTGCTGGTACGAACTAACGGTTTGCTGTAATATTAAGTTACATTGTTGCGTGTTATTGCAACGTCTTTCGATTAACACTTTCGCAGTAAGCCTGTTTGAAGCAGCCATGCTTACTTCCATCTAATAAATATATGTTTGGTCTAATTGGTCATTTAACCAGCTTGCAGCATGCTCAATCCGTTGCCCGAGATTTAGGATATCCAGAGTACGCTGATCAAGGCCTAGATTTCTGGTGTATGGCCCCGCCACAAATTGTTGATGATATTACGGTTACCAGCATTACGGGTCAAACCATTTACGGCAAATATGTTGAGTCTTGTTTTCTGCCAGAAATGTTGGCCTCACAGCGGATCAAGGCTGCCACTCGAAAAATAGTGAATGCGATGGCCCATGCCCAAAAGCATGGCATTAACATTACCGCGCTCGGTGGTTTCTCTTCGATTATTTTTGAGAACTTCAATTTGCAGCGAATCACCCGCATTCGCAATATCCAGCTCGATTTGCATCGCTTCACGACGGGGAATACCCACACGGCTTATATTATTTGCCGCCAAGTCGAGCAAGGGGCCGAGCACCTTGGCATTGACTTAAGCAAAGCAACCGTTGCGGTTTGTGGCGCGACTGGAGATATTGGCAGTGCCGTATGTCGTTGGCTTGATGCCAGAACAGAAACCGCCGAACTACTTTTAGTCGCTCGGCATCAAGGGCGATTAGAGTCTCTACAAGCGGAGTTAGGGCGGGGCAAGATCCTGTCCATCGAAGAGGCCTTACCCCTGGCAGATATCGTTGTTTGGGTCGCCAGTATGCCCAAAGGCATCGAGATTGATGTTGGCACTCTTAAGCATCCTTGCCTGATGATTGATGGTGGCTATCCCAAAAATTTAGGCACCAAAATTCAGCATCCTGACATTCATATTCTCAACGGTGGCATTGTTGAACATTCCCTGGACATCGACTGGAAAATCATGCACATCGTCAACATGAACATTCCCAATCGTCAGCTATTTGCCTGCTTTGCCGAATCCATGTTGCTTGAATTTGAGCAGCTTCATACAAATTTCTCTTGGGGACGCAACGAAATTTCAGTCGCCAAAATGGAAAAAATTGGTGAGATTTCCCTTAAACATGGCTTTAAGCCCCTATCTCTAACCAGCTAACCGTCTTGTAGAGATGGTTAGAGCTCAAGCATGGGCGGCCCCTCGGCTGGCTAGATGGAGCAACGCCATACCAAGGGTAAATAAGGATGCGATCGATAACCACCCTGCCAAGATGGCGGGAAGGAATCCGATATTCCCCAACGTTTGACAAATAAACGAAAAGGTATAGTAAGCAAAAATAAGAAGACTACTCAACCCAAAGCCCAACGAGGCACGTTTTTGGGTTGCCTGATTTCCCAAAGCAGCCCCGATCAGGGTAAAGCCCACGCCAACCCAAGGAAAGGCCATCTGTGAGTGTAAACGAACCTGGAGTCTCTGGCGATAGTGCTGATCACCAGACGGTTGCATATGCTGCAGCAGCGCATAGGTTTCACCCATGCTCAGCGTTGGACGAGAGGCCATAGCGATATCCTGAGGGGAGGCCGCTTGAATCGAATGACGCTGGAAAGAAACCACCCGTTGATAAAGTTGGGTCTTAGGGTTGAGGGTGTAGTGAGTTCCCTGTTCTAAGATCCATTGTCGTCGGGGTGGGTCCCATCTTGCCTGTTCCGCCAGCCAAAGGTGGCGTAAGTGACGATTTTGATATTGCAAGATCGTCACTTGATGGAGGGCTTGACCATCATAGGTTTGGGCATAAAAAAGTTGGGTTAAATGGTGATGGCGGTAGGTCTGATGCACCATATCCTGGGCTGGAATAGAGGCCGTTACTCCCCCAGGATGCTGAGCCAGTAAACGGTCAGCCGTGATGGTTGCCCTAGGAACCACCCATTCACTCATGGAAAGGGTGGCAACGGCGACGATCAGACTAAAGCAAAAAACGGGGCGAATAAGCCGATATAGATCTGTCCCACAGGCTCTCAGAGCCATTAATTCGTTACTTTTGGCCAATTGGCTGTAGGTGAATAGGGTCGCCAACAACATCGACATGGGCAAAGACAGCACGATAAATTGAGGTAGCTGCAATGCCAACACCTGCAAGGCATGCGTCCCAGATACGTCTCCTTCTGCTAAGCGTCGAAGGACATCAAACAAAGCACCAATACTAAAGCTAAGGGCTGTAAATGCCCCCAGAGCAGCACTCCAAGGGCCCCAAAAGGCTCGCAGAATAAAGCTATCTAGACGAGAGAGCCAGAGTCCAGTGAATGCTCTCAATAGCCTAATGCGAACCAGAAGCATGGGGTTCGGACAACACCTGGATGCTAATCGTCTCAGACGGGTTGGAGCCAGAAGCACCGAGTTCTACTTCCAGCACGTCACTATACAGCCGCTCCAAAGCTTGTAATAACGCCTGGAGATGAGGGGTACTGGCCCCAGAAGCAGTATGCAGTTTATCCGTCAATCGTCGCAGTCGTCGCCAAGTGGTATAGAGTTTAGCGACCATATGCTCCAACTGAGAAGCCTGGTTGACGAGGTCCGCAGTGACATTAAGACAGCCTAAGCGCAGGGCTTCTTCTAAACTGGATTCTAAATCAATCGATTGCTCATTCAGGGCTTGGACATTGCCAAAAGCCTCTAAATATTTTGCCAATTGTTTGGCTTCCGCAGTGGCTTGTTTTAGCGTATCCAGATCGGGACTCGCCGCCAACTCGGATTGAATGGTGTTCTGATGGGCCTCTGGTAATTTTTCCAGTTCCTTGACCAAAGGCGCAACATGACGAATGGGAATGGTTTGGTTGGCCGCCTTGGTTTTAATTTCAGCAGGGACTAAGTCTGAGGTCATCGTGGTCCACTCATCTGAAAGTTGCTGCACGTCTCGAGTGGTGATCCGTTCCCCCTGTCGGGCGGTTTCACTGACTAATTCTTGGATTTCGGGAGCGGACTGGGCTGTTTTGACAAAGGCGCGCTTACTAAAGTTTTGGATGGAGCCGGGTTCTAGGTGTCCCGCTTCGAGAAGGGTATCAGCACTATTGGCTAGTTCAATCCAGCTATAGGCTTGGCTTTTACTAATTTCGTTATTTTGAAGCCAGTTGAGAAAGCCTCCACCCCGACCTTCACCCGTATTTTTTTCGCGATCGCGAATGGCACGCAAAATTCGACCCCGCCAAATATCCGTCTGTAAGTCGAAGCGATCGCAAACCTCCCAGGCGGCCCCAACCTGCTGCTGAAACTCAAATTCAGAGATGGCTTCATCTTCTGGATCGGGGACTTGTAAAGTCAAGTCTCCAGTGCTGATGGGTGATGAGGCATCCTGAACTTCCTTTGTTTTCGAGCGTTTGACCATAACCATCGTTACCTTGTTGCCGCCCCATTATGCCATGGGTTATTCCGGGGCATGGGAGGAAATTTGATCTGATTTGCAAAGCCAAAGAGAGAGGGAGCCGAGCGTTGAGAGTATTAAGTACTTTCAGATGGGCGTCTCTAAATCTTGACTTGTGTTAAGAACCCCATAGAAGGATCACGAGATAGTGCCGATCCCTGCACAATAGAGATAACACTCGTCAAAATTGCGATCCAAATAAGGAGCCATGGGGTATGGCATATGTTGGTGAACTCGGTACAGGCTCCACCCTATATCTCGAAAGTCAAGACAGCCAAACAATTATCACAATCGTTGCAACCTCGCCTGGCCAACAACAACAGGCTAGCCACAGCTTCTCGACCGGGCATTGGACCACCTCTCCGAAACTCTTTCGGAGTCTGCAGGGGCATATTATCCAGCTAGAAACAGCCCAGGGGAGCCATCTCCTTTTGGTGCAAAGTCATCAAATCCGACCAATTGAGACGATGCCTCCTCGACAGACCCTGGAAAGTATTCCGCTTCAGCAAATTGTACAAACGCCTATCCCTTCAATGCCCTCCATGCAACCTTTACAACCCCTTACCATGGGCAATATGGTTATGAGTATGCAGCCCATGCAAATGTCCATGGGGAAGATGCACCTCAGCATGGGAACAGCGGCCACGGTGACCCAGACCCCTCAAAATAATTTTTGTAGTCAATGTGGCGCGGCTGTCGCAGCAATGGATAAGTTCTGTGCCAACTGCGGTCACCGACTCAGTTAAGCTTTGAAGATAGATAGTAAGACAGGGCCTAACAGGGAATAGTGGGCATGACAGCGTAAGCCAGCGCTAGCCCCTAAGATCTCTCGCTGCTGAGGGCTATAAAAATACATCGGGCCCCCCAGCCCAACTATATTTTGCTGGGTGCCTAATCCTACCAAGGGCGTGTAATCAACCAAATGGAACTGACCATCGGGCTTGAGAACACGACTAATTTCCATAAACACGAGTTTTGGATTGGGATAATGCAAAAAGCTGATGGTGCTAAACGCCGCCTGAAACTGGTTATCTGCAAAGGGCATTGTCTCACTTGCCCCCTGGACGAAAATCAAGCGGGGACGATGGCAATTACCCTGTCGAGCCTGCCGCAGCATTTTGGGGGAGAGATCCAGCCCTATTCCTTGTAACTGAGGATATTGGGACGCCATGCGATTGAGAAGCTTACCGGTTCCGCAGCCTATATCCAAGACAGCAGTTGGCAACTCGCGAGGTAAGTTGATATAGCTGAGCAAACGCTGGTGGATGGCTTGATAAAACACCGTCGTCAACAACCCATCATAATTGGGTGCCCACCGATCAAAGACGCGGGTTTTAGCCGCTAAAACATCAGCCGTCATGGTCAAATCTATCTCTATCTAGGGTCATCCTAGCAAGGACGAATCGTCCTTTGTCACTTTTTTGCGGAAAGTCTCAGATAAAGGTTGACAGCTTGGGGAAGCAAACTGCTAAGATATTCGAGCCTGAAAAAAGTATCGTCGCATTGGGGCGTCGCCAAGTGGTAAGGCAGCTGGTTTTGGTCCAGCCATTCGGAGGTTCGAATCCTTCCGCCCCAGTTTTTCAGATATTGCTAATCCTGGGGGGGGAAAGCGAGTGCTTTACCTGGAGAGATGCTAACGGCATGATCAATCTATTGCCATGAGCGTACCCCTGCCCCAGACCTTAGCCCTGGATTTTGATGGTGTTCTTTGTAACGGCCTGCAAGAATACTTCCTAACGACTTGGCGGGCCTATGGTCGGATCTGGCTCACTTCATCTCCGGAGCCTCCGTCAGGCCTGGCAGAGCGTTTTTATTGCTTGCGTCCCGTTATTGAAACAGGTTGGGAAATGCCTGTCCTCTTACGGGCGATTTTGAAGGGCTATTCCGAATCACAGGTATTGGCAGACTGGGCATCCATTCGCGATCGCATTGTCGTCGAGGAAGATTTAGAGCGCAAAAGTCTGAGCCAACAGGTGGATGGCGTGCGTGATCACTGGATTGCCACCGATCTAAATCACTGGCTAGCGCTGCACCAGTTTTATCCTGGGGTAATTCCTCAGCTTCAACAGCTTAGCCAAGCCACTGAACTCATTATCATTAGCACCAAGGAGAGCCGATTTATCTATACCCTGCTCACTGACGCAGGGGTGCATTTCTCCCGCGATCGCATCTACGGCAAAGATTGTCGTCGCCCCAAGTATGAAACATTGCGGCTGTTAGTCCCCCAGGTTGCCAGCCCGATCTGGTTTTTGGAAGATCGCATCGCCGCCCTGGAACAGGTTAAACAGCAGTCTGACCTCTCTGGCATCGAGCTGTTCTTGGGCACCTGGGGATATAATACCGCCCGCGATCGCAAACATGCTCAAACCGATCAGCGTATTCATGCCTTGGACCTGGATCAGTTTTGTCAGTCTCTATCCACTTGGATAACTTAGATGGTTGGATAGCGTAGATGGGCACTGGGTTCAAATGGAGCGGATGTCTAAGTAGGTATCAAGGCAAGTACAACCCCCACCAAACCGGCTAACACCAACACCAAACTACTTAAGGAAGCAATTGCAAAGCCGGGTCCACGCTTTTCAGCAGCTTGGTAATACCCCCAAGCATAAAGCACACGTCCAACCACCCAAAGTAATCCTAGCCCCGATCCCCATAGCGGATTGAGATAGAAACAGAAAATCCACAACGCAGGTAAGAAAAAAATCAACTGCTCCAGCATATTTTGTTGGACTCGTAATACCCGTTCAAAGTCAGGATTTCCAGACATTTGAGGCGCTGGAACGCCGTATTTTGCGCGGGCTCGTCCGACATTGATCGTGACCACAAAATATAGCAGTAACGCGAGAAGACTCACGAACGCGGGCCAGGGTGACATCAGCAATTGTTCTCCTTTTGATTCAGATGTAGATAAACTTGCAGAAAAGGGCTCAAGCCCCAAATTACAATACCGTTGTCTTAGGCAGAAAAAAGGCACAATCCTGGCAAGGGCCGCCAGGGTTAATCGCGCAGCGTAATAAAGCTGAGTGAGCATTGTACTGACAGTTGACATCGCCAATACTGCCCGTTGTATTTCGCATCCCCGCATCCAGCTGCACGTATAAAGCAATGTGGTGAAGCTGATATCGATTAGCGTGGAGTTGATAGCGATGGTGCCGCTCTAGGAGCGTATACTGTTGACCTTCAACTTCAAGTTGTGCGCCAGGTTGAGGATTGTCTTCTAAGTAGACATAGCCCAAAGATTGAGGCGGATGACAGAGATGAATCTCCGCCAGGATATGATGTGGCTCCATACTTAGCGTCAGGCAATAGGTTTATGTTACGGTACACTCTCTACTGTCTCGACTGAAGCGGAATACCTCTGAGCCCAGGCTCCTAACCTCTTTCGCCTCATCGGAGTTCTGAGACTGACGATAAGCGTTTGAGAGACAATAGAGGCCGATATTTGAGGTGGGCAGGGAAACTTTTTGGGGAGACGCGAGACTCGCTTCCCTCTCCCCTGTTGTAGTAGATAGGTTGCATTATTGGAAGGCATTTTCTATCATGCAAATGAAATTAACAAAGCTTTAATAAGCCGAATTATTTGGAGCATTGCCCGAAAAAATTTACATTTTTTTCAATTTTTGATTATGCTGAGGTGGACTCAAGAAGCTTTAACTCATCTTTTGAAGTGCGGTCTAGATTAAGGCAAGTGGGTGGGAAAGATGAAATTGTCCTTGTTTATAATCTTTACAAGCCTATTTTAAGAATGACGAAACACTTCTTAGTAAATCATTGTTAACCGATGTGCTTACACCTCTTTAATATTGTCCATACTGAGCAGTTTGCATGAAAACCCGGATACTTGTTATTGATGATGATCCTGCGATCGCAGAGTTGGTTGCCATAAACCTGGAAATGGCTGGCTACGATGTCGCCCAAGCAACCGATGGGATCAAAGGGCAAGCATTAGCCGTCCAGCTACTACCAGATCTGATTATCTTGGACCTGATGCTCCCTAAAGTTGATGGTTTTACGATCTGTCAGCGATTGCGGCGCGATCAGCGGACTGCCGATATCCCCATTCTGATGTTGACGGCCCTTAGCCAAACCCAAGATAAGGTTGAAGGGTTCAATGCTGGCGCCGATGACTATCTGACCAAGCCCTTCGAGCTAGAAGAAATGCTGGCTCGAGTCCGGGCGCTGCTGCGGCGCACAGACCGGATTCCTCAAGCCGCCCGCCACAGCGAAATTCTAAGCTATGGTCCCCTTACCCTTGTACCTGAACGGTTTGAAGTGTTGTGGGTCGATAAAGTGATTAAGTTGACTCGGCTTGAGTTTGAACTGCTTCACTGCTTACTTCAACGCCACGGACAAACCGTCTCTCCCAGCGAAATCCTCCAGGAGGTATGGGGCTACGATCCCAATGACGATATTGAAACGATTCGGGTGCATGTTCGCCATCTACGAACCAAGCTAGAGCCCGATCCCCGCCACCCTCAATATATCAAAACGGTTTATGGCGCGGGATATTGCCTTGAGCTGCCTCATACAGCAGAAGCTGAGGCCAATAATGAGGAAAACCAGGCTTCTGTCCCCTAAAGTCAAGTTTCTTCCTCTGGTAATCAGTCTTTAGCAATTTCTGATTCAATAGCCGTCTCAGGCAGCAGACTTGTATCGCTGATGGGAAAACGATTCATCAGTTGCTGTGCCCGTCTTGCATTTTTCTGTAATTCTTGAGAAAGGTGTGGCACATAGGGGATTTGCGAAAGCAAGTCTACCGTTCGTCGCAGGATGCGAACCAAATCCCCTGCGTCCAGGCTGGTGGCTGCACAAAGATCGTTCCAACTAATGCCTAAAGCCCATTGTTCTACTAAACCAACCAATTCAGTATCTAAGCAAACGGGCAAGGGAACTTCATGGCGATGTTGGGTTTGAATGAGTCGCCGCCGCAACGGTCGTAAGGGTTTAGCCGCTTGCTGAATGATCGTGCTGGGGCGGAATTTGATCCACACATCCGTGCGCGTGTTGTCCACCACTAGAGCAGCACAAATGGCCGCCAAAATATGAGGATCGAGGCTGTTGAGAGCTTGGGACTGGAAGGCAAGCCCCAACCAGAGTTGATTTTCGCCTTTCAATGCTGCGGTGATTTGGCCTAACTCAGTAGGTCTCAGGTCATCTAAGCCGCGAAACTGGCGAAGAATATCTACCAAGGCAATAAACGCGTGCCACTGATGTTGAAATTGGCGATTCAATTTCGTCTCTCGATCGTGGAGTTGCTTTTCTAACGTCTGTACCCGCCGCTGCCACCGCAGAAACTTGCTGTGATCCTGCCGAGAGGCATGGGCAGAATGCTGCTGCATTTGCGCTTCTACCGCCTGTAATCGCTGCTGTTGATGGGTGACTTCGGGGGCAGGCTGCCAAGTACTATTCGGAATTTGTTCCGCGACTGGAAGGCTAGTCGCATCTCCCGGCTTTGACTGCCCCTTTTTCGTTAATGAGGGAGGAACAGTCAGTTGTTGAGCGAGGTCAGGCCAATCCAACTGTCCATCCAAATGCATCACATCACTACGCGAGATCACCGACCAATGATTATCTTGGCCCAAACAGACCAGATAGGGAAAATGGCCAGGGCTTGGCAGGGTATCAATCAAGACATTTGCCATGGGTGCTTTAAACTTAGGCTGAGCCAAGCTCAATAGGGTTCCCGGTTCTGCATGGTCTAACAGGAGGGCTAATTCACTGGCACGGGTTTCCTGGGCTTGCTGATCCAAAATCTTCAACAACCGACGTTCTTCTTTGAGGCGCTGTTGTAATTTTTGATAGCTTTTGAGTGCCCCTTCATCGATGTCGCCGAGCTTGTTCCGTAACTGGGCCAATTCTTGTTGGAGATCGGTGATTGCCTTTTTCTGGGGTGAAAGCTGCACACTGGCAATATATTGGCCAAAGCTTTTATTGATTAAGCCCTTGGACTCGTCTAGGGTATGGGTTTGCAGCAAGTTTAGGACCATGCCATAGCTAGGGGTAAACTGGCTGACCAATGGCTCAGGTCCAATGGTGGCCAGGTAAGCGGCTTCTTTGGCACCCTCAAAGGGGGTTTGCACCGTGATCACATAGCCTTGATCATCCATACCTCGCCGTCCCGCTCGACCCGCCATTTGCAGAAATTCAGAGGCGGTGAGTAGACGATGGCCTAGATCCGTTCGTTTAGATAAGCTGGCAATTACGGTCGTGCGGGCAGGCATATTGATCCCTGCCGCCAAGGTTTCCGTGGCAAACACCACTTTGATTAGCCCCGCTTGAAAGAGTTCCTCAACCCAGGTTTTCCACTGAGGCAATAAGCCCGCATGATGGGCCGCAATCCCCTGGGCGATCGCAGCCAGTTCCTCAGGCCGACCCACATCGGGATGCTGCCGCCGAAACGTCCCTATTTGCTCCTGCATTTCCGCTGATTCAGTCGAGTTCAGGAGGTTGAGATGGGCTGTGGATTGGACGGTGCGATCGCATCCCTTACGACTAAAAATAAAATAAATGGCCGGGAGCATTGCTCGCTCCCGCAAATGCCGTAACACTGCAATGGCATCTGGACTATCGGCCCGACGCTGATGGCGGTGGCCATGGTGTTTTTTGGCCTGCGCTTTTAGCCGTGGGTTAAGGGCTGTCTGCTTTTGATTTAGAAGCGGAAACAGTCCCTTGGCATTCGCAAACAGATGGGCCAACGGGACCGGCCGCCAATCCGACTCAATCAGCTGAGTGGGACCATGCACCCAGCTCATCCAATCCGTTAGTTCTTGGGCATTGGCAATCGTCGCGGATAAAGCAATCAGTTGAATCTCAGCCGGGCAATAAATAATCGATTCTTCCCATACCGTCCCCCGCTGACGATCATTCATATAGTGACATTCATCTAGGATGACTGACTCAACGCCCTGCAAAGAGGTATTCACTACCTCCGTCAGGGTGCCGTACAAGATATTGCGAAAAATCTCCGTTGTCATCACCAGAATAGGAGCCTCTCGATTCACTGAGAGATCTCCCGTTAATAGGCCAACCGCATCAACACCAAACATCTGCTGAAAATCTCGCAGTTTTTGGTTCGATAAAGCTTTTAAGGGCGTGGTGTAAAAGACTCGCCGCTGATGCTGTAAGGCTCGATAAATCGCGTATTCACCCACCATCGTTTTACCCGACCCCGTTGGCGCTGAAACCACCAAAGATTGGTTGGCATCTAGTACCGCAATGGCTTGTTGCTGAAACGAATCGAGCTGATAAGGAAATAACTGCTGAAAGTCTATGGGCAACTTATTTGCTCACATGCTAAGGATTACATCAGAGACACACGCTCTGAACTTAAGCATAATCGTGCCCCTCACGGGATCCTAATTTATTTAACCAACACCTCACCATTCAGCATCCGTTGGGCGGCATCCAATAATACTTCTTCCAAATAAGGCTTAGTGAAATATCCTCTAGCCCCTAACTCAGTTGCCATTTGCTTATGCCGTGCAGCGCCTCGGGAGGTCAGCATGGCCACCGGCAAGTCTTGCAAATCATCGTCTTGTTGCAGACGTGATAGCAGCTCCAACCCATCCATTCGAGGCATCTCCACATCACAGAAGACTAAATCACAAGGTAATCCAGAGCGCAGTTTCTCCCACGCTTCCTGACCGTCCCGAGCTTGTTCCACTCGGTAACCGACCTTGTTAAAGGTCATCGATAGCAGCTCTCGCACTGTAATGGAATCATCAACAATCAAGACCATCGGGTCTGTATCTTCTTCAATTTCGGTATTCTCAAGAATGCTCTTCCAGAGGTTATTATTCACTTCCAACCGATCCAAACACAGATCGACGATTTCCATCACATCAGCAATGGCCATAATGCCTCCATCCCCTAGCACAGTGACTCCAGCCACTCCCATCGGCTTGGGAACCGGTCCAGAGAGTTGCTTAATCACAATCTCCTGCTCAGCTAAAACTTGCTCCACTCCGATGGCCACCAGGTCATCTGCACTTCTCAAAATGACGACGGACGCCATACCATCGTCTTGGGTATTATTGCCGCTATAGGAACTATTCCGCTTAAATCTTCGACTATAGGCCAGTAATTCCCCTAAAGGCTTACAGGGAAGTTTCTTATCCTGCCAAGTCACCCATACTTGACCATCTGTCTCCTTCTGCAACTGGTTTTTGGGGATATCAATCACATCCTGCACCCCATCAATGGGGAAGGCGATCTGAGCTGAATTGTCAATGCAGCATAACGCCTTTGTAATACTAAGGGTCAGGGGCAATCGAATGGTAAATGTTGTGCCCTTGCCAATCCCAGAATCTGTATTAATCACGCCTCGAATCTCGTGGATACTGTTGCGAACAACATCCATCCCAACCCCCCGACCTGCCAGGTCATTGGCCTGATCCTGGGTGGAAAAGCCCGATTTAAACAGCAAGGCATAGGCTTCTTGACGAGATAAGCTATCCGCCTCTTCCCGGGTCAGCAAATTTTTCTCGACGGCCTTGGTCTTGACCCGATCAACATCGATACCTGCCCCATCATCCGTAATCGAAATAATGGCTTGATTGCCCTGGTAGAAGGCTCGGAGTTTGATCACGCCTTCTTCTGCCTTTCCTAGGGATTGGCGCACGTCAGGGGCCTCTATCCCATGAAACAGAGCATTGTTGACCAAATGAGTCAGGGGATCATACAACCGCTCCAAAATACTCTTATCGATCAATGTATCTCGGCCTTCCAATTCCAATCGAGCTTTTTTACCACACTTCATGGAAATATCACGAACCGCTCTGGGTAACCGCTCTGCCACTTGGGAAAACGGAACCATTCGGGATTTGGTCAGGCCTTCTTGCACCTGAGTGGTGATTTGGCGGAACATGCGCGTCACTTGCTCTGTTCCTTCAACAATAAACTCAATATCAGAGGCTGCCTCCCGCACCCGCACAATCCGCTCGATCATTTCTTGAGAGAGGGTATGAAAGCCCGTAAAGCTATCCATCTCTAGAGCATCAAACTGCTCACCGGTAGAATGGCTGCCCGACGAACCACTCCCATTTCCACCCGCAACCAGCTGCTGTTGGCGACTCGTCAATAATGAATTCTCTAGCAAGGATCGCTCGTAGAGATCTTCCATATTGCGCCCCAAGTCATTCAGTTGTTGTACCTGTAACAGCAAATTGTCCAAAAACTGTCGTAAGCGATTTTGACTATCTTCTAGAGAGTTGCGACTAACGACTAATTCACCGATCAAATTGCCCAAATTATCGAGCTGCTTGACTGGCACCTTCATGGTCTGTGAGACAGCACTGCTCCGTCGGTGGGATTTTGTACCTGCCCGCTTTTGTTTGGGCTTTGCGTTGCGATCAGCGGGGCGTTTAGGTTCTTCTAAAAGTTTTTCCAAGTCCGAGAAATCTTCGGTTGGGCTTGATGCTTTGGCGGTAGGTACGGCTGGAGTAGGGGTTTCTGCCAGTAAGGTATCTAAACTGGCAAGATTATCTTCTGCAGAGGCAGTCGCCATGGGGAGCGCAACATCGGCATTAGCGGCAGCATCTGGATTCGCCGGTTCTTTAAATAAATCATCTAGGAATGAGTCCGTATCGCCCACAGACGCTGCCGAATTTGCACTCTCTTCGGAAAACAAATCCAACCAGTCATCTGACGCTGAAGCCTCTGAGGCTACCCCCCCCAGATCTCCAAAGTCAAGGGCAGGCATCAAATCCAGTAATTCAGGCATGGGTTTGACATCGGCTGCCCGTTTAGCCAGCACTAAGTCTCTTGCTTCCTTAATATTTGGAACAACCACACTTGCTAACGTAGCAAAGGAATTTTCGGGATAGGCAACAACAGCCCCGGCAACGTCTAACAATTCAGACCAGCCTTTGAGCTGAAATTCTTGTCCGACTTGAGCTAGGTTTTGGCAAACGTTAGTTAACGCTTGACGATTTTCTGGGGTGTCTGGCTGTTTGAACAGTCCCAGAATCTCTCGTAACTGTTGGAGGATATCTTTTTGGAAAATCTCAATGCAGCGCTCATCCAAGACAATTTCAGGTTCGGGCGCTGGTGCTTTCTGAGGTGTTGGGGGAGGGCTATCACTCAAGAGCCCGCTTAGATCAATATTCGGACCCGCAATCTGGGTCAAATGGCTATTAATTTCAGAAAAAACAGGTTCTATCTCAAGCAGGGTTTTTTCCGACAACTCATCTGACAAACTAAAAGATTGCTCGAGTTCTTCTGTCAAAATGTGAAGTGCATCAAAACTCTTGAACAATAACGATTCCAGTTTCCGATCAACTGGGAGTTCATGTTCCTTCAGAACCTTGAAGTAATCCTCTAGTCTGTGGGAAATATGCTGCATGCTGTGAATCCCCAACATTGCAGCACCGCCCTTTACCGAATGGGCGGCTCGAAACACTTCATTCAAAGATTCAGGGTCTGCTACAACGGTCTGCAAATTCAGCAAACCATGCTCGATTGTATTGAGGTGCTCTTTCGCTTCCTCAATAAAGTAGACCATAATCCGCTGCTGTTCTGGCTGC
>NZ_JANQOP010000126.1 GCF_028285745.1 Acaryochloris sp. IP29b_bin.137
AAGAACAAATGCAGGGAAACTAAGCCTAAGCGTTTTCCTGTTCACAGGCCCCAATATTGACCCAGCTACTCGAACCGTCGGCCCAGTGCTCTTTTTTCCAGATGGGGGCATTGTGCTTGAGGGTGTCGATGGCGTATTGACAGGCGGTGAAGGCTTCAGCTCGATGGGGACAGCCCACGGCAACGAGGACGCTAATCTCGCTAATTTTGAGATGACCCGTGCGGTGATGGATAGCAATCCGGTTGACCTCTGGCCAGCGCTGACGAATATCCTGGGCAATGCTCTGGAAAACTTTAAGGGCCATGGGTTCATAGGCTTGATATTCCAGGGAGAGTACGGCTTTACCGTCCGTTTGGTCACGAACGGTGCCACTCATGACGACCACAGCGCCGTTATGGGGATGATCGGCTTGATGATACACTTCCTCGACGCTCAGGGGAGCAAATGTAATCAGAAAGTGATCGTCTGTAGAAGCAACAGAGGAAGTCATGGCGGGAGAAGGGCACTGCTTCTCTATCATGACGGATTATCGTAATGACTTAATCAAGCGACGAAGGATGACAGGTAAAAGGTTCAGGGCCCTCTCGTCTCAAATCTAGATCGAACACCCGGGAAAACTGATGCAGCAGTGTGGCAGTGACCTCAGCACTGTCTAGGTTGGGAATAAACTGCTCTAAGCTGCCGACGGCCCGATTATGGATACCACAGGGAATGATCTGGTCAAAGCCAGACAGATCGGGGTTGATATTGAGAGAAAAGCCGTGCATGGTAATCCAGCGACTGACCTTAATGCCGATGGCTGCGACTTTGCACTGGTCTAGCCAGACGCCTGTAAGGCCCGGAATACGCTCTGCTTTTAGTCCGTAAATGCCCAGGGTACGAATGATTACTTCTTCTAGCTGCCGTAGATACCAGTGCAGGTCAGTTTGATGGTGCTTGAGATTGAGAATGGGATAGCCGATGAGTTGACCCGGACAGTGATAAGTGACTTCTCCTCCGCGTTCGATCCGGTGCAGGGCAAAGTCTGATTGGTCAGGATTGAATTTAAGAAAGTCTAAACTTGCACCCTGTCCCAGGGTATAGACCGGGGGATGCTCTAACAGGAGTAATGTATCGGGAAGTTGAGGATTGTGAATGCGATCGCACACCAGTTGCCGCTGCCAATCCCACGCTTTTTGGTAGTCCACCAGACCCAGTTGGTACAGCCAACAGGGACGTTTAGGGAGAGATGAGTCCGAATCCTTAACCGATTGGTGAGATGAAATCAAGGGTATTTCCGAGTAATCCTATGACGATAGCATTTAAGAATTATCACGGGATGCAAAGCAAGTTGAAGACACGGTAGAACAGCCCCCCCTTGCAGAAAACAAAGTGTTAGGGTGAGGTTAACACTGACCATTAGGGGAGGCAACCCTATGAAGCTTGTTATTCACGGCAAGAATATTGAGATCACCGATGCCATTCGTGAATATGTCCACCAAAAGATAGAGAAGGCTGCCAATCATTATCAGAATTTAACCACCGAAATCGATGTCCATTTGTCGGTTGCTCGCAATCCTAGAATAACCACTAAGCAGACTGCAGAAGTCACCCTATTTGTAAATGGTTCCGTCATTCGAGCAGAGGAAAGCTCAGAAAATTTATACGCCAGCATCGACCTAGTGGCCGATAAAATTGCGCGTCAGCTCCGTAAGTACAAAGAAAAGCGGCAAACTAAAAGTGCTCATCGTTCTAAAGCCGCTCGTCAGACTGTGGAAGAACAGCCACTGATTGGGGATTTAACAAGCGATCGCACCCCTGAATTGCCAGCAGAAGTCGTGCGGTGCAAATACTTTGCCATTTCCCCCATGTCCATTCAGGAAGCCCTGGAACAGTTGGAACTGGTAGATCATGATTTCTATGTGTTTGAGAACGCCGATACGGGACAATTGAACGTGATTTACGAGCGGAATCATGGGGGGTATGGCGTCATTCAGCCTCGCCAAGGGAATCCCAATAGCAATGGTCATGTGAAACAAGCTGATTTTCAAACCGCATAGCGTTTTTTAAGTTTGATGTACTAAACCCCTGCACTGCCAGGGGTTTAGTGCTATTTGTGGACAACTCTTGATGGTTCAGATTGAGAGGACAATTTCGGCAAAGTCCCCTCTTTGAGTACAATATTGCGGTTGCTTGAGTTGCGTCTTGCCCTGGGATTGGGCAGTCTATGAGTACACTCCCTCGCATTCCAACTGACTACATCACAATGCGGATTTATGCAGACTTCTGACCCCCAACCCTCTAACGGTGGATTTCGTTCCCTGATGGATAATCGGGCCTTTGTGGTGCTGTGGGCTGGGCAAATTATTTCGCAGTTAGCCGACAAATTTTTTTTTGTACTGCTGATTACCCTAGTGGGCGCTTATGCTCCCCCGGAGAACATTGAGAACTCCATGCGGTCATCGGTGATGATTGCCAATACCTTGCCAGCGGTATTTTTTGGATCAGCAGCCGGAATTTTTGTCGATCGATGGTCCAAAAAGCAGATTTTATGGACCACAACCTTGATGCGGGGCCTGCTAACCCTGGTGATTATTGTCTTACCCAAGTCCCTGCCCTTCTTTCCGCTCTTGCTGACGGTGGCATTTTTGGAGTCGATCTTGACCCAGTTCTTTGCCCCCGCCGAGCAGGCAGCCATTCCGGTGTTGGTAAAGCCGCGCAACCTAATGCCTGCCAATGCCCTGTTTACGACGACAATGATGGGGTCCTTAGTCGTAGGATTTGCGGTGGGCGATCCCTTACTGAGCTGGTCGCAAAGTTGGGGGGGGGTCAATGGCCGCGAATTTTTAGTGGGTGGGCTGTATGTGTTGTCAGCCATTGTTTTAGGGATTATGCTGCCCTTGCGAGAGAAAAAGCACCATGAAGCCGTGGCCTTACATCCGTTTAGCGACCTCAAATTAGGCTTTGCCTACCTGCGTAAAAATCGTTTGATTAGTAATGCCATGGTGCAGCTGACGATGCTGTACTGTGTGTTCGCAGCCCTGTCGGTTCTATCGATTGGCCTAGCAGAAAAAGTGGGTTTTGATAAACCCAGTCAGTTTGGCTTCCTTTTGGCAGCGGCTGGGGTTGGCCTCGTAATCGGGGCAGGTGTGCTCGGTCAATGGGGTGATCGATTTCATCATTTACCATTACCCCTGTTTGGTTTTATCAGCATGGGGGTCGTCCTAGTACTGTTCTCCTTTATCCATAAAGACTGGTTGGGGATTGACCTCAGCATTGCTTTGAGTTTGAGCTTGAGCATGTTTCTGGGAATGGGAGCGGCCATGATTGGGGTGCCGATGCAAACCCTGATTCAGGTCAAAACGCCGCCGGATATGCG
Source organism: Acaryochloris sp. IP29b_bin.137 (assembly GCF_028285745.1). Classification (GTDB taxonomy): domain Bacteria; phylum Cyanobacteriota; class Cyanobacteriia; order Thermosynechococcales; family Thermosynechococcaceae; genus Acaryochloris. The sequence goes on from NZ_JANQOP010000126.1 coordinate 3,359, forward strand.
CGGTAAAGTATTTGGCTTCCAAAACAATGTCGTTAATATTGCCTTGAGCGTGCCCTTGGCAGTTGCAGGTATTTTGGCGGACGTTTTGGGGCTGCGACGCGTATTGATTGCCATGGGGATCACGGTCGTGGTGGCGGGTTTCTTGGTTTGGCGCAGTACCCGAAAGGTTCTCCAAGATGTGATTTAACGCCACAGGTTGTAAACTCTTCTGCAATTTCTCTCGACAGGTTGAAGTCACTCCGCTTAAACTATATAGATCTATAAAGATTTTCACTTCTTAAACGGACGATAAACACCCTATTAGCCATTGGATCTGAATGTGAGGTTCTCCTGTGCGTGCAACCGGAGCTTTTGCGTTAATCGATAGTCTCAAAAATCACGGCGTCAAACATATTTTTGGCTATCCCGGTGGTGCGATTTTGCCGATTTATGACGAAGTCTATCGGGCAGAACAGCGTGGTGACTTGCAGCATATTCTGGTCCGCCATGAGCAAGGGGCTTCCCATGCTGCTGATGGCTATGCTCGAGCCACCGGGCAAGTGGGCGTTTGCTTCGGCACTTCTGGTCCAGGGGCGACCAATTTGGTCACCGGGATTGCCACGGCTCATATGGATTCGATTCCAATGGTGGTGATTACGGGGCAAGTGCAGCGACCCGCCATTGGCAGTGACGCCTTTCAGGAAACGGATATTTTCGGTATCACCTTACCGTTGGTCAAGCATTCCTATGTTGTCCGTGATCCGGCTGATATGGCTCGGGTGGTCGCGGAAGCCTTCCATATTGCGGGCACAGGACGGCCCGGTCCGGTTTTAATTGATGTACCGAAGGATGTCGGTCTACAGGAATTTGACTATGTGCCTGTGCAGCCTGGCACAGTTAGCTTAAAAGGCTATCGACCGACGGTCAAAGGTAATCCCCGCCAGATTAAGCAAGCGCTTGAACTGATTCGGCAAGCAAAGTCCCCCCTGATGTACGTGGGGGGTGGTGCGATTTCCTCCGGTGCCCATGCTGAGCTGAAGGAACTGGCGGAGTGGTTCCAGATTCCCGTGACCACCACATTGATGGGCAAAGGTGCCTTTGATGAGGCCCATCCCTTATCCGTGGGCATGTTAGGGATGCATGGTACTGCCTATGCTAACTTTGCCGTTAGTGAGTGTGATCTGCTGATTGCCGTGGGTGCCCGCTTTGATGATCGGGTCACGGGCAAACTAGACGAATTTGCCTCTAGAGCAAAAGTGATTCATATCGATATTGACCCGGCGGAGGTGGGCAAAAACCGTGCGCCTACGGTTCCGATTGTGGGTAGTGTCAAGCCCGTCTTGGTCGAACTGCTCAAAATAGCAAAGCAGTCCGCTTCTAATCCAGTCCAGACCCAAGACTGGCGTTCGCGGATTGAGCGCTGGCAGCGAGATTATCCGTTGGTGGTGCCCAGACCTGCAGAGAAGTTATCGCCCCAAGAAGTGATCGTTGAGTTACAACGACAGGCTCCTTATGCCTACTACACAACGGATGTGGGTCAACATCAAATGTGGGCAGCCCAGTTTTTGAAAAATGGTCCTCGCCAGTGGGTGACGAGTGGCGGCCTGGGGACGATGGGCTATGGTTTACCGGCAGCGATGGGGGTGCAGGTGGCAATGCCGGATCACCAAGTGATTTGCATCAGTGGCGATGCCAGCTTCCAAATGAATTTGCAGGAATTGGCAACCTTGGCCCAGTACGGCATCAAGGTCAAAACAGTGATCATCAACAATTTCTGGCAGGGAATGGTACGCCAGTGGCAGCAAGCCTTTTTTGGCGAACGCTATTCCAATTCCAATATGGAAGCAGGAATGCCCAATTTCGAGAAATTGGCGGCGGCGTTTGGGGTTAAAGGCGGCATTTTACGCGAACGTGATGACCTAGAAGGTGCGATCTCAGATATGTTAGCGTTCGATGGTCCTTATCTCTTGGACGCTCAAGTGACTCGGGATGAAAACTGCTATCCGATGGTGGCACCGGGTAAGAGCAATGCTCAAATGTTGGGATTACCCGATCAAAAAAAGCTGGAAAAGGCGGCAGAGCTGATTTATTGCAGTAACTGCGGGGCCAAAAACACATCGACAAACCGCTTTTGCCCTGAATGTGGGACAAAATTGTGAGCATGGATTTGCAGGAGCAGGTGCAAGCACTGATTGATGAAGCTCCGCAAGACGGGGGGATGCCTACTGCCATTCGGATCATTGCCCCCTTGCTACAAAACCTGGCTGAGCAGCGTTTGAAGTTTGAGCAGTACTATATTTTGCAAAATTTGCAGGGGAATTGGCAGTTAACGACCTTGCAGCATCGGCAGCGGCCCGGATTAGAGAAAACCGTGGTCTATGCGTTCGCCAATTTGCAAGATGCCACTCGGTCAAGTCGGTCCGCAGAATTGGTGGCATTGCCCGTGCCTGTGATTCCGTTGCTATTTCAGTTATTGGCCTTAGATCCTGTCGATAGCATTCTTTTTTTGGAGGTTGTAGGCGATCTGGATAAGGGGGAAGAGCTCACTCGCCTGGAACTCCAACAGTTAGTTCAGGCAGCCCTAAGTCAAAGTCAACCCTCGCCGCCCATAGATATTGCTTAGTGTTGTTGGTTGAGTGCCCTGAAAACGCCCTGATGCCGACATTACTTCTGTCGTCTCAATTTGAACAGCGTCCCTCTGACTAAAACACTCAGAATGGCACCACAAACCAAGATGGAAAACAAGGTGATTACACTCATCATCAGCAAGACAAACCATTCTGTCCCGGATAGAGGATGATGGATCGCCTTGGCAAGCTGCTGCCCAGTGGCAGTGATTTGACCTTGGAGACTGGGAGCCACTATGAGTCCAAAGGGGATGCCATAGACAAACCAACTTGCGATCGCAACCCACCAGGGCATTTGGCCATGAGCGATATGTCCTAAGGCCTTACCGAGCAACGCAATCACCCCCATAGGAGTCAGGCCAAATCGCTGTTTGCGAGGCCGTCGATAAGTCGGATGGCAGGATATCTCTTCCGTGAGTTGGAGTGCTGCCCCCGCACCATATCGTTCAAATTGGGGATTGTTCTCAACGTTTTGGGGGGAAGTCATGATCAACCTCTGATGGCAGCAAAAGAAATTAGAAGACTGGAAGGCCCCATCAGGATGTGTACTCCTGGGAACTTCAGTCTTAAATGCAAGTATTATGATGCATTTATCAATCGGGGGACTGTGATCAGTGTCCGCATCACGGGTGATAGTGAACCTGCAAAACCGTGATGTCTATCACCCCACAAAAGCAAACACTGTCAGGTCTTTAAGGGACACCCTTTTTTCTGCGCTGGTGAACTGTAAAGGTCAGCCTATCGATGTGCGGAATATGCGTTTGCCCTTGGAGGTTTGATTCGAACACTTGCCAGGGATGTCAATCCACAGGCATGCGTTGGGTGGAACATCCTGTGATTGGACCAGTCTATGGCATGATGACGGCAGACAAAATTGTATCCCCCATCACTTATGCAGCTTTTTGATTGGATTATTGTCGCGGCCTACTTGGTGTTTACCCTTTTCATGGGCATCTACTTGTCTCGAAAAGCATCAGGTAGCCTAGCTGATTTTTTCGTATCGGGTCGTTCTTTACCTTGGTGGCTGGCTGGGACCAGTATGGCTGCCACTACCTTCTCCATTGATACGCCGCTCTATATTGCAGGTGTGGTTGCTAGCGGTGGTATTGCCGGGAATTGGCAATGGTGGAGTTTTGGTATTGCCCACATTATTATGATCTACATCTTTGCCCGACTGTGGCGTCGTTCTGAGATCATCACCGATGCAGAACTGATTGAAGCGCGCTATGGGGGCAATATGGCTGCTACGTTGCGGGCGACCAAAGCGTTTTTGTTTGCAGTGCCCATCAACTGTATTGGTATTGGCTACGCAATGCTGGCGATGGTCAAGGCGATTGATGCTTTGGAACTATGGCAGAGTGTTGGGGTAAATCCGGGTGACAATCTGAAAATTTGGAGCGTGATTGGTATTAGCGTCTTTGTCCTCATTTATGCAGGATTGTCTGGCTTGTGGGGAGTGGTGATCACTGACTTTTTCCAATTTTTCTTTGGGTTAGCTGGCGCTGTAGTGGTAGCGGCCATCGCCATTAACCATATCGGCGGCATGAACGAACTGATTCAACAGGTGCAAGCAAGCACGTCGCAGGATGTCCTCAGCTTTGTCCCCCTTGATTTTGGAGGCAATTCTTTCGTGCAGTGGAGTGATGCTGCCGGCATCACACTCAGTACATTTTTAGCCTATGTTTTTGTTCAATGGTGGGCTTTTCGCCGCAGCGATGGTGGTGGAGAATTTATCCAACGATTGGCGGCAGCTAAAACCGAAGAAGACGCTGAAAAATCGGCATGGTTTTTTAATATCTTGAACTATGTGGTGCGGACCTGGCCTTGGATTATCGTGGCCTTAGCGGCTTTAGTCATTTATCCAGACTCCGAGCTCTTGAATGCAGCAGGTGAGGTGGATCGAGAGCTAGGCTACCCCAAAATGATGCTTGATTTTTTGCCCCCTGCTTTGCTTGGACTAACCGTTGCTTCACTGCTGGCGGCGTTTATGAGTACGGTTTCAACCTTAATCAATTGGGGGGCCTCTTACCTTGTCAATGATCTCTATAACCGCTTCTTTCGTGCCGATGCAACACAGTCTGAATTAGTGTTGGCAGGACGTATCGCATCCGTTTTGATTACGGTTTTAGGTGCGATCGCAGCGTTCAACTTCAGCAGTATCAAACAGGTCTTTGGCCTCGTAATTGCTATTGGAACTGGGCCAGGCCTCGTACTCATTTTGCGTTGGTATTGGTGGCGCATTAACGCATCGGCAGAGTTGGCCGCCATGCTAGGAGGCTTCTTTATTGGGTTAGGGACCAGTGTTTTTCCGATCATCAAAATTGAGGACAATGGCATCAAGCTAATGGTCATTACCGGGCTCACCGCCATTATTTGGATCTCAGTGATGCTATTAACGCCACCCGAGTCAGATGAAACACTCAACAAATTTTATACAAAGGTACGCCCTGGCGGTCCAGGTTGGAAACGTCAGCGAAAACAAACGGGCCTCCCCCCGCTGCAAGATTTGAGAAAAGATCTATTAAGAGTCTGTGCGGCGATTCTGCTCCTCTTTGGTGCAATGTTCGCCGTGGGTGGTTTTCTATTACTGCAATCCATCACAGGTTGGGTTTCGTTGGTCATTGCAGTGATCGGTTGGATGTGGCTCCGTCAACTCAATAAGTCTCAAGCGCCACCGATGGCCAGACCAGGCACTGAGCTACCCATGCAGTAGTCAAGTCTTGATTGTGATCAAGGCTGCTGGCCCTGTAGGGGATCTTTGGGCGTAATTCAGACTCCAAGATGACCATCACAAAACTCATAACCGTTCCAGGACGGGCTGCATAAATCTGTCCAAGATAGCCTATCTCAATTTTACCGAGCCTATCCCTCAACCTCGGGATATGCCCAGTTCAACCCGCTGCTCTTCAATGATCAGCAGGATTCAGGAAACTTTAATCTATGATTAATGAATCAAAATTGATATCAAGATATATTCAA
>NZ_JANQOP010000130.1 GCF_028285745.1 Acaryochloris sp. IP29b_bin.137
AGCAACTCACATCTAGGATGGAGACATTTTGCTGTCCACTGGTGAGGAAATTGCTCAAGCATCCTGACTTTCTCTCTGTCTAAAGTGATAAAAGAGGGCTATAGCAATCCGAGCCTGGGTTAGGACATTTGCTAATCCTAGATGCCTTTCTATAGATGGCTTTTTAGAGATCAAGATGTTTCTCAAAAATCCTAAGCTGCTATACCTATGGGTTTGGAGAATTGATCGTAGTCAGTGGATTGAGAATATTCGGGTTGTTATCCAGTTGGAACTGGGATGTTGAACTGAGGTTTTTACTGGACGACACATCGCCAGCCACTTCAAAACCCGCATCATAAATCAGTTGATAGACTTGATCGATGCTATGTCCCCTTGTGGCGAGGTAACCTTCGACAAAGAGAGAATTGGCAGGGTAGAGTGCTAATGCCTGCAGTCCCCTCAAATGACCTTCTCGACCGCCCCCGATGCGAATTTCAGCTTTGGGATTTACAAATCGGAACAGACAAAGAATACGCAAGCAGCGTTGAGGCGTGAGCTGGTTACAGTCATAAATAGGATTTCCTGAAATCGGGATGAGGAAGTTGATGGGAATTGAGGGGACTTGGTACTGATGCAGTTGATAGGCAACATCAACAATATCTTGGTCGGTTTCTCCCATACCCGCAATCATACCGCTGCATAAGTCTAACCCTGCTGAGCGAGCTGCTTTTAAAGTGTTAATCCGGTCTTGGAACGTGTGGGTTGTGACAATATCAGGGGTATGAGATTCACTGGTGTTGAGGTTGTGGTTCAGCCGATCGAGTCCTGCCGCCTTAAGAATAGTGGCCTGTTCTTGATCCATTAAGCCCGCTGAGAGACAGGTTTGAATTCCCACCTCAGTTTTGATACGGCGAATAATATGGGCTAAGTGCTGGGTACGGTCTGCGGTTGGGCCTCGACCGCTGGAGACCAGACAGTAGCGATATACGCCTTTTGCCTTGGCTTCATGGGCCTCTTGGATAATCTCCTCTTCGCTTTTGAGGGGGTATTTTTTGATTGGAGCGTCGGAAATCTTTGACTGGGCACAATAGCCACAATCTTCAGGGCAGAGGCCATTTTGAATATCATTAATGCGGTGCAGCATCACCTGCCGACCAAAATAGGTCATCCGCACTTCCCCAGCTGCAGCGACCAAACACAGCAGATCAAGGTTGGGGTTCGATAAGATGTCTAAGGCCAAGGTCTGGGGGAAGGTTGCGTCTGATAAAGCGATTTTGACCCACTCATTGAAATCGCTGTCCATACTTGACCTCTGACCTTCCGTTTCATGGCATAACTTAGTCAGAATATCCTATTTGCGTATCGGGTCTGAACCAAACATTGCGCAACGTTAAGCCCCATAGATGCGTTGACCATCACCAGGGAGTAGGGTAAGTACAGAGGGGTGAATTTTTTGACCAACGGTGACTTCGATATCGCCATCCCAGTTTTCGATCGATAGGATTTTCCTATCCGGTCCTTGGTAATCAAAATATTGACATCGCTCAGCATTGCGGTTGAGAGTAGACCCTTTGCGAGTCATTTGAGCCGTGCCCGATCCCTTATGACGATAGGTTTCATTGGCAAAGGTGAGTTCAGGGGGCGGATTGCTGCCAACTTCAAGGGCAGTAGTGACTTCCAGTAGCGCCACTTCAACCACATCATCCTCTTCCACAGAGAGCCATTGGCGACTGTTGCCGTCCTGGAGCAGGTACTCCAGCCAGGAGTAGCCTTGGTCGTTATAAACGAGTTTACCTTCAACCACCCAGTCCGTACCCATATGTTGGACAATATCACCCACTTCTAGGGTAAAGACGGTGCGTTCGAGGGAGGGCAAAGCTTGGGACTGGGACGCGAAGGGAAGAGATTTACCGGATTGTTGTCTGATGTACAGGACAATCCCAATAACGCCCATAATAATGATAAATAGCCAAAGGTAAGCCATAGTCTGCCTCTAAAATGCTTCAATAATAGGCCGACCAGCGAGGATCGGCTTGGTACTGAACGATAACTGGATCGGTGAGCCGATTGATCTTGGCTTTACCGATAGAAATATCTTTGGGAAGTTGAAAGAGTTCAGGGAGCAGTGCTGGAGTCAGGAACCGGGTGGGAATCGTTAAGTTCTCTGATGAAAACTGTACCGGCTCTGGGGAAGCTAATACAAACCCCCAAGGGCCAAAACTCGGTACGTTCACGGTGTAGGGATAGACTTGTAAATCAGTCGCCGTTAAGGTTGTGGCAATACAATCGATCACTTTAGGAGCAAAAAAAGGACTGGAGGCCTGGGTGACGAAGATGCCTTGGGGGGCGAGGCGAAGGAAAAGTTGTCGATAGAACCCTTGGGAGTAGAGCTTAGCAAGGGCAGGGCGATCGGGGTCGGGGAAATCGGCGATAATCACATCGAAGGTATCTGGAAGTTGGGGGGCGAGCCTAAAAGCATCTCCATAAACCACTTCTACTCGTGGATCATCTAAGGCATGGGCGTTACCATCGGCGAGCACCGGATACTGACGGGCGAGCTTTACGACAGCAGGATCCAGCTCAACGAGCACCACTTTTTCAACTTCCGGCCATTTGAGGATTTCCCGTAGAGCCATGCCATCCCCTGCCCCGAGCACCAGAACCTGACGTCGCTGGGTGTTGGTACTCAGGGCTGGATGGACCAGGGCTTCGTGATAGCGATATTCATCGACGGTTGACAGCTGAAGGTCCCCATCCAGGTAGAGACGCGTATCGTTGCCAGAGCGGGTGAGGACAATGCGTTGGTAAGTGGACTGGATGCGGCTGACAATGGGGGCTCTGTAGAGGGTATTTTCTAAGCGATCGCTAAACGGTATCACGAACGGGGCAAACACGCAGAGTCCGATGCCAAGGCCAAGACCCCAATAACTCCAGGACCGCATACCCCGAAACAACCGTCCCAAGCGAAATACCATAAAGGCGGGTAATGAACCGATTAAAACGGCGGTGGGAAATAATCCCAGGAGGGGTAGGAACAGAACGGGAAAGGCCAAGGAGCCGATTAATGCTCCGACGTAATCCAGCGCTAGGACACCAGCAAGGGCAGATTTAACATCGCGATCTTGTTCAATAATGCGCGTCAAAATAGGAACTTCTAAGCCGGATAGAATGCCTAAAATCAGCGTTACCAAAAACAGCCCCAGCCAAATGGGTCCATCGGCAACAAACACAACGAATAACCCAATAGGCAAGCCAGCCGTTAAAGGAGCAATAACCAGTTCAATTTGCAGAAAAACTCTGAGAAGACGGCGTTGCTGGTTGTCAACGGCAATAAACTGGCTAATGTAGGCACCTAAGCCCATAGCTGCCAGAAAACCGCCTACAGCTACGCCATAGGCTAAAGCGGTATTACCGACTAGATAGCTGGCTAAAGTCCCTAAGAGTAGTTCTGCCGCTAAGCCAACGCTAGATGAGATCGCGGCTGCCGCTAATAACCAGCGCCGCTGAGCAGAAGTGAGCGGAATCGGTTCAGGCACCGCAGCGGTTAATTCTGACCCGGACATACCGCAGTTTATTTACCTACACCCAAACTACCGCCCCGGAATCCACTGTAGGAAGATCGAGCTGGGGAGACGACCCAAACTCCACGACGATAGCGTCCTGAAGTTCGGGTACCTCGACGCGTCCAGTGATTCGGTTGACGCTCTTGCCGAAGTTGAAAGGCAGAACGCTGGGTATAAGCAGCCAAAACGGAAGCGGCTACAATTCCAACAGTTGCGACGGAGAAAAGTTTTGTCAGCATAGTTAAAAAGGTTTCTACTGCCATCCTAAATGAGAAAAAATCAAGTTGCACCCATGGAAGTGGTGCGTTAGGGCTCTAGGCGGCCCCAATATGAGCGACTTTGACAGGCCCTAAGGTCACAGCCCCTTGCTTGATGATCAGTCGGGTTGAATCCACGGGAGCATCGGGGGTGACTTCCACATAGAATCCATAGGAACTGGGTTTTTCCAGAACCATAAAAAAGGTGGCCTGTCCATGGGTACTGTCAATGTCACCATCTTCGTCTCGCTTGAATTTGAGGGGCATCACGTTAGAAGCATTAAAAAGCTCGTCGCCATTGCCATCTCTGACCATAAGCCGACAGTTGAGAGAAGGAGGAGAGGTTTCATCGGCTACCGTTTTGACGACGACTTTAATGAGTTTATTGGGGCCACCTGCCGTAACACGGTCTCCTAAGTCGCTATCTCCAATACTTTTATCGCTTAAGGTGGCTCCAGCTGATTTGGAAAACAGGCAGGTTAAACCAGCCATTAATAATCCCCCCCAAAAACCAGGCCAGAGATAGCGAGTATCGATAATGCCCTGGTTGACCCTGATTCGAAAAGAGACAGGCTCAGTCAGGGGCTGGTTGTTTTTGGTGGCATATTCTAGGACCTCTACCACAACGTTAATGGGTTCAGATTTAGCAGTACTCACATCTAAACCTGCATCAAGGTCGTCTTCTTGCCAGGTTCCCGTTTGCCCGTCTTCACGCCAAACACCAGATTCATTCCAGGCATTTTTGAGACCTGCTGCAAGGATTTTGTCCTGCTGATCTCGGATTTGAACCTCATAGGCAAGCCAGCGATTCGTTCTGATCTTGGCAGTCACATCTACTCTAAGTGCTCCAATTGCTTGGGGCTTGATTTTGATGGGCTGTAGTCGAGCGGGTTCGCCTGCTCGGGCCTGCAAGGTTTTGGAGGCTAAGGGTTTGACAAAAAAGATAGAGCTTAAACCGGCCAAAATGATCACGCCAACGGAACCGAGGGCCAAGTAGACCCAAAGATTCATAAACCGGCTTGTTGTTTTATATTCAACCTGACTGGGCATGGGTATTGATGACAGATAACAATAAGAAACGCTGCAGCTCTAGTCGCGTTCAGTGGGTCTGCAGGCAAGTATAGCTTGGTTGAAATACTGGCAAGGAATTTGAAGACAACGATCCATCATTAGGAAGCAATTTGCTATTGGAAGCCTTTTCGACATTCGAACAAGCCTTGCACAATTGTGATCGACAGAACGAAATGAATCACAAAGATGGGAAGTAAGCTTATAGCGGGGGTATTCGGTTGATTTGCGGTCGTTGCAGCAATGATTGAGTTAAACATGGGCTTAATAGCATCTAAAGCTGCCAGGATTTGAATAATCTGAATCGCCAAAGTTGTAACCCACGCCCAGCGTTGTCGTTTCCATAAACCGTAGGCACAAATAAAACCTAAGAACGAAAATACGATTACAAGCGCAACCTCAGAGGTAATGATTGCAGATACAACTGTTGTGGAACTGAGATTATTTGAAGTAGCGATATTTTGGCTTTTGAATAACCCAATAATGCTTTGTAAGACTTGGACAGAGACTAATCCCGATAATTTGCGCTGATCATCCTTGTTCATAAGCAATCATTTATGTCTTTCACAACTTAATAAAGTCATTCCCTGATCGTCACCATACAAAAATAGAGTTCAATAGCAGTGAGTTAGGGTGTTCTGTCTAAAAAGTTTATGAAGCAAACTACGATCGCAGCGATCGCAACCGCTATTGTGCCCCAACAAGGCAGTATTGGTATCGTTCGCCTGTCTGGTGTAGATGCAGTATCGATTGCCAAGCAGCTCTTTCAGCCGCCGGGAAACCAGCAGTGGGAGAGTCATCGAGTTCTCTATGGTTATATTCAACAGCCTTTAACGCAGCAGATTATTGATGAAGGTTTGTTACTGCTGATGCTGGCGCCTCGCTCCTATACCCGTGAAGATGTGGTGGAATTTCATTGTCATGGGGGCATGATTGCTGTGCAGCAAGTGCTTGAGGCCTGCTTACAAGCAGGAGCAGAACTTGCTCAACCGGGAGAATTTACCCTCAGAGCTTTTTTGAATGGCCGTTTGGACTTAACTCAGGCGGAAGGGGTAGCGGATTTGGTGGGGGCGCGTTCACCCCAGGCGGCACAGGCAGCTTTAGCAGGCGTCCAGGGTAAGCTAGCATCCCCGATTCGAGTGCTGCGTCAGCGTTGTCTGGATAGCTTGGCAGAAGTAGAAGCTAGGGTCGATTTTGAGGATGATTTACCGCCCTTGGATGAAGCGGGTGTCCAATCGGAATTGCAAGACATTCATGCTACCCTTCAAGCGATCTTAGCAACGGCAGATCAAGGCGAATTATTGCGAAATGGTCTGAAAGTGGCGATTATAGGTCGTCCAAATGTGGGGAAGTCGAGCTTGTTAAATGCGTGGTGTCGATGCGATCGCGCCATCGTTACGGATCTCCCCGGCACCACGCGGGACGTGGTGGAATCCCAGTTAGTGGTAGGGGGCATTCCTATTCAGGTTTTGGATACCGCTGGGATTCGCGAGACGGAAGATCAGGTTGAACAAATTGGCGTAACGCGATCGCATCAAGCCGCTCAATCGGCTGACCTGGTCTTGCTCACCATCGATGCCTCCGCTGGATGGACCTCCGAAGATCAGCATCTTTACCAAGCCTTCCAAGATTTGCCGATGATTTTGATTGTGAATAAAGTTGATTTAGCCCCTAAAGAACAGGTGGTCTACCCGGAAGTAATTGCTCAGGTGGTGCCGACCATTGCCGCCCAAAACCAGGGCATCTCTGAATTGGAAACGGCAATATTGGCAACGGTGCAAACCCAGTCTCTGCAAGCTGCCAATTTAGATTGGGCGATTAATCAGCGACAGGCTGCCGCCCTGCAAAAAGCTCAGGCCGCTTTAGAGCATGTTCAAGGTGCGATCTCAGATCAGCTCCCCCTTGATTTTTGGACCATAGACCTGAGAGGCGCCATTCAAGCCTTAGGCGAAATCACGGGAGAAGACATCACAGAATCAGTGCTCGACCGCATATTTAGTCGCTTTTGTATTGGTAAATAGGTCGTAATTAGCAATACCTTCGCCAACCAAGGATAAGCCCCCTAGGTATTAGTCAAGAGGGCTTTAGTAGGACACTTGGAATTACTCCTAATCCAGTATCGCTAAAGCC
>NZ_JANQOP010000131.1 GCF_028285745.1 Acaryochloris sp. IP29b_bin.137
GCTTTAGCGATACTGGATTAGGAGTAATTCCAAGTGTCCTACTAAAGCCCTCTTGACTAATACCTAGGGGGCTTATCCTTGGTTGGCGAAGGTATTGATAGTGACATCATCTTTCTAGCCGGAGGGAGAGGTGTTTCGGACATTTAGCATCGTTACTGAATCCCCACTTGGAGACCCACGATACGCCCTGAGTTTTTGAATAGCATCATTGGCAGAGCGGGAAAGACTTGGCTAACCCATCGCCAAAAGGTTGGCAATCGCTGTAAGTCATCCAAAAAGTGCTGTAGATAAAACTCTTCACGCTTGAGGACAAAGCCTTGGCCCCAGCGTTCAAGATCTAAGGATCGGTTGATGCCCCACTTAAATTCAGCACTGGTTTTGGACACGGTGTCATGTTGTGAAGTACTCCGGGCAGTCCCTTGGCTAATAACATCAAATAGAACTTCAATGGAGCCGAATTGGGCCTGAATCCTCTGTAAGAGGGCTTGATTCTCCGCTTCTGTGAGATACATGGCTACCCCTTCATAGATCACCATCATCGGCTGTTTAGGCTCACAGTCAATCTCACCCATCCAGGTAAAGTCCAAGATTGATTTAGCGATTAAATGGTTATGATGCTCTCCGCTCTGACTATCACCATTGCAGACTCCAAACACCTGTCGTCGCAAATCAATAACTTCGGGGAAATCAACGTCATACCAATGAACATGAGCAGTTTGCAATCGTGAGAACCGCGTGCATAAGCCCGCCCCTAAATTGACTATCACTGCATATGGATGGGTATTAATGAAATTTTGAACAATCCGGTCCATCTGTCTGGCTCGGATTACACATGCTAATTGGGATGCCCACCCTCGTGCAAATTTAGAAAAGTCGTAATCCAGTTGATTGAGGATTTCAACTGCCATTGGATCCTGCAGAACAGGGCATGGGCGCTGGTCTTCAACAGCACGGGCATAGAGTGTAATCATCAGGGTTTCAGGAACCCCTTTTAACTGGACCGACTGGGTAAACGTCATAGCAACCTCCGATTCTTGTGGTCTAAGGTTGATGAGACATGACGGGTGATAACGCGGAGAGGGCAGAGGGCGAGACGATTGACTGGTTGGGCAGACATTCGTGGACCAAGGCAACTTTGCCATATCGGGGATCAATCTCAACGCCTTGTATCTCTATCGAGCGGCAAAATACACCGTCAGCAACGGGAATACCGTAAAACGCTTTCTCTAACGGCTTGAGCGGTAGGCATCGCTTAAAAATAGTGGGTCGATGTTCAGGGGGAATAAATTCATCATCGCCTAAGGTCAGAGCAGGTTCGTTATGAAATGGAATTTGGCCGACATTCGTTAATATCCCAGCTGGCGTTGAAAATTGCTCACACCACTGTAATGCCAGGAACCATTTGGCATCGGCTAGGCGGCCAAAGATTCTCTCAGAAGGGGTTTGAGGAAGCACTTTATAGCCCCCTTCAACCGATAAAATCGTTCCCCCTAAGAATCCGAATAAAGTATTGATTGAATGGGGCATGTCAGCTTCTCTGGTAAACGGTGAAAAAAGAGACTGAGCCAGTCTTTTGAAAGCTCTCATAAGAGAAAAAAATCCCTGAGAAATGCGGTTATTCCTCAGGGAACGTAGACTGTGTTAAGGATCGGATCTGCGTAAGAAGAGGATAATTTAGACGAGGGCTAGCTCCCGCTCAACTTCAGGGCTATATTCCCCCAAACTGGCGGCACCATTACATTTAACACGATGCAACAGTCGCTGTTGAGCTTCGGATACCCGCTGACTCTCACCCCGCCAATGCTCCAAGGCCGGCTGCTGAATGGCTCGAGCATATGAAAAGGTGACAGGCCATGGACAGATATCTGCATAGCGAGCATTCATTACATTCAGATGGGCAGCCGATCGCTCAGCACTTTGACCACCTGACAAAAAGGCCACTCCCGCAACCGGAGCAGGCACGTTTTTGCGTAGACAATTGATGGTCGCTTCAGCTACCTCATCAACGCTGGGTTGCTGAGGGCAATCTTTACCCGCGACAACCATGCTGGGTTTAAGAATCATTTGGTCAAAAGCTACCCCTTGGGCATAGAGTTGACCAAACACCTCATGAAGGGTGCGATCGGTGACCTGATAACATCGCTCTAAGGTATGGTCACCATCAATTAAGACTTCGGGTTCGACAATGGGAACCAGGCCTCCCTCTTGGCAAAGGGCAGCATATCGGGCCAAAGCCTGGGCATTCACATTAATGCAAGTTTGACTGGGAATACCATTACCAATGGTGATCACAGCTCGCCATTTAGCAAAACGAGCACCCATGCTGTAGTACTCAGCAATGCGATCGCGCAAACCATCTAGACCTTCTGTTACTTTTTCATCCGGATGGGCAGCTAAGTCTTTAGCCCCTGTATCCACCTTAATCCCCGGAAGCATACCCGCTTCAGTAATCACTTGTACAAAGGATCTACCGCTTCTAGTCGACTGTCGAATGGTCTCATCAAACAAAATGGGACCACTGATGTAAGTAGAAAGTTGGGGTGTTGTTAAGATTAACTCTCGATAAGCCCTTCGATTCTCTTCCGTCGTAGGAATGCTTAGCTGAGCAAATCGCTTATTACAAGTGACATTACTCTCATCAATTGCCAAGATGCCCTTTCCTCTTGCCACCAATGCTTTAGCGGTGGCCTTTAACTCTTGGGCATGGGTACTCATATAGAACCTCCTAAGTTGAGCAGAGATAGAATTAAAATCTCTTGCTTATTGATAATATATATTAATAAGCAAGAGATTTGTCAAGCATTCTCATCAACAAATAGGTGGATCAAGGACTTGGATTTGTCTCAGATTTACTGCCAAAAATCACTAAATATGCTGAAAAACAGAAATTTCCATATTTCTAAATCATCCAATCTGATTTAGAAATATGGAAGCAATGATCTTTATTTCTTGAGAATTATCTCAAATCTGACTGGGAAGATTGATGACCTATGAATGCGACCGACCATACTGAGACCTATGAAATGCTCAGCAAGATCTCCCGAATTGTCTCCCTATTCAAAGAGCAATTTCTGGATGCCTACCCAGATTTGAGTCCTTGGATCTATGACCCCGCCCTTCGATACTTGATCGATCCGCATTCGATTGATCTCTGCTTCCATTCCCCAGGGTGGCATCCCACTTGCCATAGCCACTGTGTATTAACCCAAATTCGCTTTTCAGCGAACCCTAAATCGGATGACGCTCATATCATTGGTATTGAATCAATGGGCTACACCTACACTGAACCTTATTGGCGATGCTGCTCTACCACGGATGAATGGGACTTTGATGGGAAATCGCCCCCCACTTTAATGGCGAGAAAAAAGTTAGAGCAATTTTTTGGGGATGTTTACGCCTTGTTTGGGTACTCAGATAATGCTGGACCATCGCCCTGAATCTTTGAACCGCAACATGCCAAACGAGACAACGGCAACCCTAGACAAAAGGCTCAACAGCTCGCTTAATATCAGACGGAGTTTGACTTTGCCGACGGCCTGATCCAATATCTCGTCCACCATAGAGTCGCCCCAGTGAACGTTCACGCCTGAATCTCTCAAAAATGTACGCTCTAATTTTTACCCCTCGATATTAAATAGTTAAGATTAATTCTCAATTAGTAAAAGTGGTGGTACCGTTTAAGTAAGACAAGTTGTCTTACTTGATTTCAGCTTTGGAGACAACCAATGCGTCATATTAAACCCCTGCTTCTGGGTCTGACAACGACCTTAATGGCAGTTTTACTGGTCATCGGTGGATTTTGGCCAGGATCAACCGCTCTCGCAGCAACGACCACCATTCAAATGGGGTCTCCTGCTGGCATGCTTGTATTTGAACCCGTCGAAGCAACGATTGCCCCCGGTGATACGGTGCATTTTGAAGTTGCGGGTGTTCCACCCCATAACGTGGTGTTTGATCCAGGTAATTCTGCTGGCGATGTGAGTAACTATCCTTCTTAAGCCTCCGGTTTGACCGGAGGACTCGTAAGGTTTAACCTTCCCTGCGGTCATAGTCCTATCCCAAAACTTCGGGAGTTGCTA
>NZ_JANQOP010000193.1 GCF_028285745.1 Acaryochloris sp. IP29b_bin.137
TAATAAGTGGAAGAATCACTGTATTCTCAGATTGAAATTTGATGACAACCCGCCAACTTGGTTGACGCCACCCGCCAAGTTAGGTTGACATTTTATACGCTGTCTAGGTCTCCCTCTAAAAATTTGGATCTACAGGTAAATCGCTGAATCTTACCACTAGAAGTTTTGGGGATACTACCGGGCTTGAGCAGCCAAAGGGCATGGATGTGCAAATCATGCTCTTTGGCAACCGACCGACGAATTTGAGTGAGTATATCTTTTTCGACGGTAGTAGGTTCTGAATCAGCAGTTAAGGATGTGGGCGAGACAAAATCATTGAGCTGAGGAGGCTGAGAGGATGGCTTCTTACCGTTTTTCCGATAGCGATTGATATAGTTTCTTTCCAGTTCTGCCACCACTATTAGCCGCTCTTCCCCCGTTTCAGTAATCGAAAATGCAGCGGCACAATTGGGGCGAATACCGGGATAGCTTTGAACCACGGTCCACTCAATATCCTGGGGATAATGATTACGGCCATTGACAATAATCACGTCCTTGAGGCGGCCGGTGACATAAAGTTCAGAGCCGACCAAAAAGCCATAGTCCCCTGTTCTTAAAAAGGGGCCTGCGCCTGTATCTGCCAAATGGGCCTGAAAGGTTTCCCCAGATACATCTGATTGTCCCCAATACCCTTGAGCAATACTTTCCCCAGACACCCAAATCTCGCCGACTTCTTCTGACGAGCATTGCTGCAGAGTTTCAGGGTTAGCGATCACGATTTCTTGGTCTTGAAGTGAAGTTCCGCAGCCCACTAGGGTGCGGGCATCGACATCATTGGCCTGGGCCGAGACCACTTGATGCTGTTCTAAGGCAGCCCCTTGGACCGTTTTGAGGGCAGGTTGGGCATCCGGTTGGCCCCCGGCCACGATTAAAGTGGCTTCGGCAAGACCATAACAAGGAAAAAAGGCTTCTGACCGAAATCCATAAGGAGCAAATTTAGTGGCAAAGTCTTCAAGGGTCTGGGCACTGATGGGTTCTGCTCCATTAAAGGCCACCCGCCAGGAACTCAGATCCAATCCTTGGAGCTGTTCCGGCTTTATTTTTCGCAAGCATAAATCATAGGCGAAATTGGGTCCGCCGCTGGTGGTTCCTTGATAGCGGGATATGGCTTGGAGCCAGCGAATGGGACTCTGAAAAAACATAAAGGGGGACATCAGAACCATGGGAAATCCCCCGTATAAAGGCTGCAAAATCCCGCCAATTAGACCCATGTCATGGTAGGGCGGTAGCCAAATCACCGCTAGGCTCTGGGAACTATGCTCAAAGCATTGATGAATCAAGGATAAATTCTTTAAAAGATTGTGATGAGTAACCATCACCCCTTTGGGCGTTGCGGTTGAACCAGAGGTGTATTGAAGAAAGGCTAAATCTTGCCCCTGGGGATGAGTCTCTTGCCAGGCTTGGCGGGGTTGCGTGACGCTGAGGCTATCTGTTGCCAGCCACTTAAGCGCTCTCAATTCTGGAGCATCAATCAGCCGTCGCTCTAATTTCGACAGAATTTGAGAGGTGGTAAGGGCAAAAATGGCTTGGGAATCCGCGATGACGCTCTGCAAACGCATCAAGGAGCGATTCGGGCGGGGGGGATAGATGGGAACTGCCGTAACGCCTGCATAGAGGCAGCCAAAGAAGGCAGCCACATACTCTAACCCAGGCTGATAGACCAATAGGGCTCGATCGCCGGGGTGGCAGGCTAACTGTAGTGCTGCTGCGATCGCACGGGCCTTGGCATCCAACTCTACATAGGTGAGATGGAGGGCTTCCTCCTCACCATCAACCAGAAAGGTAATCCCCCTCCGATCAGGCTGGTAAGCAGCTCGATAACGGAGCAAATCTACCAAACTTTCCACCTTCGGTGGATCCGATTCTTCGATCTTAGTGTCCCAATTTGTTGTTTTAGCCACGTTGTACTCCATCCTGAGCAAAGGATTATAAATTAGTTCTCGATTTGAACAGCCCTTATAGGCCCAAAACAACCAAAGCTGCAACTTACTGCCTATCAATCAACTGATTTCGGGTTTTATTTCATGGTTGAAATGTCCTGAAACCCATACCTTGCAAAGTATTTCATCGACATCAATTAAAATGACTCCAGTCTTTTAGTTTGACGTTTATTTAGGAGAGCAGATGTCCCAAACCCAATCTAATCAATGATTTCCAACCTAAGTGCTCCTAGAACAGTTCGAAACATTTATCTTGTCCCACCTACACATCGTTAGGGAAGGAGTTGTAAGGGTCATGGGAAAATCCTCTTCGATAGGTAATCAACAGCAGCATATGTGGCAAGAGGAATGCCAAGTCAGGAGCATCAAGCAGAAATCGCTTTAGAAATATAATGAAAGTCAAGTCCTTGGCCGATAAACACCAGTTGAGTCAGACGGGGTTCGCTGGTTTGCCATAGCCGATCATAAAATTGGTCAAAGCGCTGCCCCACTCC
>NZ_JANQOP010000195.1 GCF_028285745.1 Acaryochloris sp. IP29b_bin.137
AGCCTCACCTACATTGGGGCGGAGTTTGACTTCTTTGAGGGAAGGTTTGGAAGAAGACTGTTTCTGCTTTTTTTTCTGCTCGTATCGATACTTACCAAAGTCCATGATCTTGGCAACGGGTGCATCCTCTCGCTCGGAGACGATGACTAAGTCCAGTTTGGCTTGCTGAGCAAGGGCAAGGGCTTCTTGCGTATCAACAACGCCTTGTTTAGCTCCGGTTTGATCGATCAGTAGGACTTTTCTTGCACGGATTTTGCCGTTAATGTTGGGTTTTTTCAGAATAATGTTGACCTCAAATTGAAAACTATCAGTATTATATGTACTGAAATCATAACTGCTCTTACCCTCATTTGGTTCTATCTACAGGATGACTTAGGGTTAGTCATACCGTTGCTTTGTTTGATTTACCTAAGCCAGCAGGCATTAAAGTGGCCCCCACTGATTGGGCAATTTTGATGAATTCTGCAGAGCATCCTAATTTCGCGGTTATCACGACCTGTTCACATAGATAACAGTTATATGGCCGGAGCTACGGGATTAGGTACGCTGTGAGTTTTATCCATTGATGTCGGAAGTTAAGATAGCGTGTTGCATTCGAATTTCAGCTGCTCGATGGGCTTGATGGGTTGGCACCCCAATCGTCAACTCACCCAACAAGGAGTAGTAAGCCAAACGAGCACGAACCAGTGCTTCGGCTTCAGAAAATCCAATTTTTAGAAATAATGCTTTGGTGTAGTTGAGCCTTTTTTGATCAACTTGGGCAATGAGTTCAGCCACTTTCTGATCAGTCTTTGCCCAAGCACGAATCGCATTCTCAATTCTGCCATCGGCCAAACCGGGCATAAAATCGTTATCTGCGTAAGCGAGCTCCAATAGGTACATTAACGTCGTTTTCGGATCCGCGTCGATTTGGTCGACTTGCTTAATAATGCCGTTGGTATCAAGCTCGACCCATTCAGCCAAGATGGCATCCAATAAATCATTTCGATTTTTAAAGTGCCAATAGAAGCTGCCTTTGGTCATATTCATTCGCTTTGCCAACGGCTCAATTCGGACTGCTTCCACTCCCCCTTCTGCCAGAACCATTAACCCTACATTAATCCAGTCTTGCCGCCCAAGCTTTGCGTCGGGGCTTTTCTTTTTTGTATTTTTTTCCATACGCCACCGTATTGACAACTTTGGAACCATAGCTTAAGTTAATCACATACGGCAGCGTATGGAGCGTTTTATGCATACGACGTGGCAAAGGCGAGCGATCCAGTTTCTAGGCTGGATAGGCCCGTTCGTCTTTGGTTTGGTTATTTGTTTTTTGTTAATGCTTAGTTTGGAGACTCCATCAATGGCTCAACCAGTAAATTCATCACCCATCAATCAGAGCGTAAGCCAAGTCAACAAGGATATTGCCCTTCGGTTAGCGAAAGAAGGCTGGGGAACACAACCCAATTGGCAACACGTTTGGGATGAGTTAATGGCTCCCGATATCGTTTATCACTTCAATAGTTCGCCGGATAAAATTGTTGGCTTAGCAGCAAATAAACAGTTCAACAAAGACCTATTTATTGGATTCCCTAAAATCAAACAAACTATCGAAAATATTTTGGCCGAAGATGACGTGGTCATTTATCGATCAACCTTAGAGGGCAAACAGTCTGGCCCCTTTTTAGGTATGCCTGCGACCCATAAAACAGTAAAGACAAATGATTTTACAATGCTCAAAATCAAAGATGGCAAGATCACTGAGTGGTGGTACGAAACCAACTTGCTATCTGTGATGCAGCAATTGGGACTAATGCCTGCTGCTTAGTCATGGCTGCAATGAATAGACCGACAACATGCTTGGGCGATGTATTTAAGAAATTCATTGCCCAATAAACTTTCCCTTCATCTTAAGGTCAGTCAATCATGAATCCCTTGGATGTACTCCAGTTACAACCGTCACAGATTGTCGATGCCAGTGAAATTGCAGCAAAAGCATTTGAATCTGATCCGGTTTTTAGGTATCTAACACTAGACGATCCACACCTGCGATTTCAGGCGTTAACTTGGTTAACGAATCGAGTAATGGCCTACTGCTCCCAGTATGAACAGATCTATACAACATCAGACTTGCAAGGGGTTGCGGCCTGGTTACCTCCTGGTGAATTCTCTAGCCATCTGCACCAGCAATTAAAGATGGTGTTGCAACTTCAGTTGTATCGGTTGCCGATGAAAATAGGTTGGAACCGATTGGGGCGATGGCTCACTGTTCTATACCAAACTGAAATCGCTCATCAACAGGATATGGAGAATGCCCGCTGTTGGTATTTAGGGATGATGGTGGTACATCCAGCAAGCCAAGGACAAGGGTTAGGAAGTCGGTTATTGCAGCCGATTTTGCAACGGGCAAGTGATGAGGGTTTCCCCTGTTATGTCGTCACTTTTACAGAACAGGCAGTACGGTTCTACCAGAAAAACGGATTTGAAATCGCTCGCAAGCAAAAGTTTGCACCTGATGCACCGTCATTTTGG
>NZ_JANQOP010000219.1 GCF_028285745.1 Acaryochloris sp. IP29b_bin.137
CAGAACCTCTGGCGGTTGATTTTGTAAATATTTGATTAAGAGATTGGCCTGAGCCTCCTCTGAATCACTCATAATAAAGTTGGCGTTTTCGGGGTCAAAAGCCATATAGCACCCTCAGAATCTGCTTGCATTCATTGTGTCATCTCTTCCCTTAGTATGCCCATCTTCTCGGTGGAGAGAAGCCCGAACCTCAAGGTTATTTGATCAACACTTCATCCAGAAATCAGAACTTCGTGACTGGGTGAACAAGCGTCCTGGTTCCTTGACGGTAGTATAAACGATTGTTAACTTTTTTGGCGAGATTTCAAGCTCAGAGCCCATAGCTCAATCGCGCGATTGCTGGTCACAAGGCGAGCTTTAGGCCAATCTATTCTTTTTGGTTCTAAATGGACTCCCATAAGCGAGGACGAGGCTGGCCTTGCAACCGAGTATGGGTATCTTGGAGCAATTGGGGAATCTCTAACTGCTCAGGACAACGAGGCAGACAATCGCCACAGTCCGTGCAGCGATTGCCTCGTCGGCCTGGGAACCAATGACCAGCATTTTCAAACATACGGTAGCGGTACTGGCCAAACTCTGTCATATCGTAAGCCAGGGTCAAGTTTCGTAGCCGCAGGATTTCTGGGATATGGATGTCTTCTGGGCAAGGCAGGCAAGCATAGCATTGCTGGCATAAGTCGGGCAGCGTCTGAGCTTGGGTTTGGAGGCGATCTAGAACCTGCTGTTCTGAATCTGTTAGGGGATGAATCTGATCTGCGATCGCAAGGGGCCAATCCAACTCTTCCGGCTTCGCAGCTCCCACGCTCAAGGTCGTCACTGCCGACTGACTGAGCAAAAATCGAGCATTGAGATGAAGGGGATCCAGCGGCTGACAAAGCTCTTGTAACCGCTCGGGAGGCGTGTACAGCAACCCGCCTTTATCTGCAGGAGAGATGATAAAAATACCCATCTCTTTTTGGCTCGCCAACTCAACGGCGGGGGCATTGCGCTGAAAGAAAACGTTGTAGTGCAGATTCACAAATTCGAATAAATCCGTCTCTAACGCCGCCAAAATAAGCGCTAACGAACCATGGGTGGAAAACCCTACATGGCGAATCCGACCTGCGGCTTTTGCAGCCTGTACTGCCTGCATACACCCTCGGGGATCCTGGATCCATGCCAGGTGTTCTGGGGTATTCAATCCATGAATCGCGAGACAATCCACAGCTTCTAGTCCCAGCCGTTCCAAGGATAAATCGATGGCTTGCGCCATGTCCTCAGCACTCGACTTCGGCGTAATTTTGGTGGTGAGATAGAGGCGATTGGCGTCTGGGGTTTGGTATGGTTCTGGCAGGTAGCAGCCGTCTTCCTTGGCAAGCTCTAACGTCTGGATCATCTGCCCCAAATAAACTTCGCTTTTCCCATAGCCTTGGGCGGTCTCAATATGATTAATCCCGAGTTCAAAGGCCCGCTGTATCGTCGCTTCGGCATTTTGAGCTGACTGCAAATACCGCATCGTCCCCAGGGAGAACACCGACAGATGCAGATTCGTCTTACCGAAACGGCGATATCTCATGGCGAAGGGTTAGCTGGATTCCGTGGTGGGCTCACTCCCCCCTTGACTTTGGATAAAGTCTTCGGGCCGAATATTATCGATAAATTCGCGAAATTCTTCTTGTTCTTGCAGATCCGCTTCTTGATCAACCGCAATGGAGGCTTCAGCAACCACTTCTTCTAATACCCAAATGGGGCTATCCATCCGCAGTGCGAGTGCGATCGCATCACTGGGACGGGCATCCACTTCTTTCTTAGAATCCCCCTGTTGTAGCGTCAGGACTGCGTAGAAGGTATTGTCTTGCAAAGAATGAATGACCACGCGTTCTAGCTCGATATCCCACTGATCCATGCAGTTGACGAGGAGGTCATGGGTCATGGGACGCGGTGTTCTTTGGCTTTCCAAGGCCGTGAGAATGGCTCTGGCCTCCGTTTGACCAATCCAAATGGGTAAAGCGCGACGTTCCGACGCATCTTTCAAAAGAACGATAGGCAGTCGGGTTGCGGCATCCAAGGCAATACCAGCAACATTCATTTCAATCATGCTTGTTGACCCAAGGGAACAGTGGCCACGGTGGATACTCTCTCATGCAAACCCATACCATTGAGGATTCTCTACAATTTCTTTAGGGAAGATGATGCCCTAATGATTGGATTGAGAATTGAAAAAGTAGATGGTTTAAAAACTTAAGATAAGATTTCCCCAATCTGATCCTAGCCAAGGCGATCAGAGTTTGACAATGTAAAAAATACCGATGTTAAGGATGGCTTTCTCGGCAAGTGTTTACAGGACTGATTCAAGGATTAGGCTATCTGCAGCCCCAAGGTCAACAGCAACTCTTGGTTCAGTGTAAGTCTGTACCATTTTGGGATAGCCTCGCCATCGGCGATAGTGTGGCTGTGGATGGGGTCTGTTTAACGGTCGAGACTCTAGTTGACCAAGGGTTTGGGGTGTCTGTTTCTCCTGAAACGGTGCAGCGAACAACTTTGTCTCAACGGTTGAATACCCGCCAAGCCGTAAATTTAGAACCGGCGCTGAGCGTGGGCGATCGGTTGGGCGGCCATTTTGTCACAGGTCATATTGATGACGTGGGGGTGGTTCAAGGGATTCAGCAAACCGACACCTCTTGGGAATTAAGTTTTGCGGTACCGGATGCGATCGCACGCTATATCGTCCACAAAGGTAGTGTGGCTATCAACGGCATCAGCCTTACCGTTGCCGACTGCGATGAGAGCGGTGCTCACTTCAAAGTAGCCGTTATTCCCCATAGTTTTGCCAACACAAACTTGCAAGACTTAAACCTCGGCGATCAGGTAAATATTGAAACCGATGTCTTGGGCAAGTACGTAGCCAAACTCCTACGTTTTCCGCGGCATGCGTCATCCACTGCTTCATTGCCAGAAATCACTCCAGAATTCCTCTCTACTCATGGCTTTGGATAGAAGAGAACAGTTCCATCCTCTCCTCACAATGCAAGGTGACACTTGAAGGGAAACGCTCCAAGGTCATTAATTGGAACCATGGCAGACGTACATTTTAACCACAATGCCACAACGCAATTCGCTGTCACCTAAACCATGGGCTTTAGCTTGTCATTCCCTAATGACTTTCTCTAAATGCATGGCAACTGCAGAATCACGTGAGTATGCAAATTCTAATAAACTTGAATATTGATCATCCTTGTATTCCAACTGTGCCCCGTGTTCGATTAGGTAATCAACAATTGATTCAGCCACACCAACTCCTCCAGTGGCCGCCATATCTATACACCATACTAATGGCGTCCAGCCAGTATCTGTCTTCTGATTGACATCACAACCTTGCCCAACCCAATATCTAACAGCAACTAAATCCTGACAATAAGCGGCATAGTGAAGTTCTGTTATCCCTCTCTCGTCTACCTTTGGCAACCAAAGCCGCGGTTTATCATTCATAGTGGTGATTTGTATGAATCTCTACACTAAGCCTCCCAATCTAAACCAAATTCACAGAAATTTATGACATCTGAAGAATCACACAAGTCTTAGCTGCAATCAAGATATAGGAATCAACAGATTGAATGCTAAATTCTTTACTGATCAAGTCTTTAGGCCTGAAAAGTGCTCTATGAAGATCAAAGTAGAGCTCGCTCCAGCATTGTTGTTCTAGCTCAGGTTTACATCAGTGATTGAGCAAAACACCAGGAGCCCATTCCTATTCCCCTATCAACAGTTCATGAGAAGGCAAATCCTTGAGCTTATACGTGGAGACTCAAGCATCAATCACAAGTTTGGTGCAATATTGGTACGCTAAGGAAAAGGAATTCAATAGCCAGAACCTATGGATCCAATCCGTTGCACCGTTGAAGCTTATTGGGATGACCAAGCATCAGTTTGGACTGCATCGAGCGAGGATGTACCTGGGCTAGCGACGGAAGCAGACACTCTAGAAGCATTAACTGAAAAGCTCAGAGATATGATTCCAGAACTCTTGCAGTTAAATGGAGTGAGTGCAGAAATGGGCCAAAATACCGTTGCGTGGGAGCTCATTAGCCATCGGCAGGAACAGATCCGAATAGCTTAATTGCATGCCTAAATCATTTACACCAGCCCTCAAAAAACTCTTGATAGAGGCAGGCTGCTACTTTGAACGGCAAGGAAAAGGAGACCATGAAATTTGGTTTAGCCCACGTACAGAACGTCGGTTTGTTGTCGATCAAGCCATTAAGTCTCGACATACCGCCAATGCAGTGCTGAAGCAAGCTGGCTTGCCCAAAGCGTTTTGACTTGGATTATCCCCCATACACATTTGTGAAAACCTCCAGCCATCAGAGTCAGCTCTATAAACAGATCTATGATTTGGTCCGCCAAATTCCTCCTGGCAAAGTCGCGACCTATGGCCAAATCGCTGAACTAATCGGCAGACCCCGTCATGCCCGTCAGATTGGCTATGCCCTATACCGAGTTGCACCGGATTCAGATATCCCCTGGCAGCGGGTTGTCAATGCCCAGGGCATGATTTCCCATTCCCCTCAGCGTCAGGGAAGCGATGACCTACAACGCATTTTACTGGAGCAAGAAGGCATCGCCTTCAATCACCGGGACAAACTAGATCTGCGCCGTTATCGTTGGCAACCGGACCTATTGGAGTGAGCCTCTGGGGTCCAAGATATCTCGCAGAGTGTCCCCCAAAAGGTTAAAAGACAGCACCGTCAAGATAATCAAAATAGCGGGGGGCCACACCAGCCAAGGCTGCAAGATCAAGATAGAAGCATTAGTCGATAGGGATAGCAAATTGCCCCAAGAGGGATCGGGCTGCTCAATTCCCAGACCAATCAGGCTTAATACCGATTCCGCCACAATAAAACTGGGAATGGCCAGGGTGGCCGAAATAATCACATAGGTGGCCGTTTGAGGGAGGACATGGCGGGTAATGATGTACAGTGGCCTGGCTCCCATCACCTTGGCCGCCTGAATAAACTCCTGCTCTTTAATCGATAGGACCTGACCGCGAATCACCCGAGCCAAGCCCGCCCAGCCCACAAACGAGGTAATTAACACAATCAGCAAAAAGCGCTCACTACTAGACAGTCCTGGCGGCAAAATCGCGGCCAGGGCGACTAGTAAATACAGTCCAGGAATAGTCATCAGGACTTCTACCAAGCGCATCAAAATGCTATCGACCCAGCCGCCGAAATAGCCAGAAATACCGCCCACTAGCATCCCTAAGGGCAGGGAGATGGCCACGCCCACTAAGCCAATACTGAGACTAATCCGACCACCAAACAGAATCCGACTTAGTTGATCACGGGCCTGATCATCGGTGCCGAGGACATTGAGATAGCCAGGGCCAGTGGTCCCAAATAAGTGGCGATCAAAGGGGACACCTGGGAACACCGTGACCTGATCAATTTTGGGATCAGACCAAGAGAATTGGGTGGGCAATGGCAGCTTTAACTGCAAAAAACGATAGTTCCAGCCTTTCACAAACAGGCGAATGGGAGACGGTTGGGTTCGATCCACTTGTAAATCTCGGATGCCCGTTTGCCAAGCTTTGGATTCTTTATTACGCCAGTCGATGGGTTCAAGGGTGGTGGGATAGACATGGGGACCTATCCATTGCCCATCGGCGTTGTGCCAATAAATTGGTGTGGGGGGTAATAGGGCTCCGTTTACCTGCGGTTGGCAGGCCCCAGTATTGATGGTTTCCGTGTCACAGGGGGCATAGGGGGCAACAAAGTCCGCTCCGATCACTAATACGTAGAATGTAATCAGAAGGGCGGCTCCAAATCGAGCCAATTTTTTCTGACGAAGCTGCTGCCACCAACTCATAATTTCCCGTCCTGGGTGCTGAAGATTTCAACATTTTAGGTCCTGGCATGATTAAACCATGCCAAGCTAGGGGTCACGGATGACGCTGACCCCATGTTGTGACACGGCTGGGCAAATTTCAGAGTTAGTAATGAAACGGAATCGTCAACAAAGGGGCAGCAGTGACCAATAAGCCGCTCCAGGTCCATGAATAGGATGGGGGAGCCGTTTCACGGGGGGTAAGTAGGGCATCGATTCGCTCTGATAATCGATGGCCCGTTGCCGTTTGCATGGCGGCACAAATATTCTCCGCAAATTCTGCGGGGTAGGGATTTACCATCAACAGCAAGGATTCTGCTAGCACCAAGGGATCAACCTGCTGGGCGGCCCACTGATCGGCCCGTAGTTCTCGCAGTAGCAAAAGCTCTTGCCAAAGTTCTGTGGAACGGGGTAGCCAATCCGTCAGCCGACGCAGCCAGCCCCACCAGAAAAACCAAAATGTATCGCGATACTGTTGATGCGCTTGTTCATGAACCAGTACGGCTGCCAGTTGATCGGCAGACAGGACCTGCACCAACCCCTTGGTGATCACTAGTTCAGACTGCCAAAATCCCACTTGAGCAGCATAGGGCAAGGCATGATCCACTTGGTAGGCTGAATGGCCATCAATATAAGCTTGGGGACAGGCATGCAGGCGCTGAAGGCTAGCTCGGCCTTCAATCAGAAGCTTGAGATTCAGGCAGGCTGCACCCCCCACAAACCCTGCCGCTACACCGTAGCTCCACCAACTTTCCCGGACCCACACCATATGACCCTGGGGTCCCATCCATAACACTGCGATCGCAGTCATCAGCAACAGCAAGGGAGACCATAAAAAGACCAGCAGATTTCCCTGCCATCGCTGGGCCCAGGTCCACTGTTCTCGCTTAGATTCCAGCCAGCGATAGCCATAGGTTCGACATAGCCAGGCCAAAGACAAAGCGCTGAGGATCATTAACAAATGCATTACTGCTCCTCCCTGGCTTTGCGAGCGGCCCGTATCTTATCTGCGATCGCTTCCAGTTGCTCGACGCTGGCTTGATCGAGATGATCAGCAAACGCAGCGACGGTATCAGGATTCCCGACGGCTAAGAACTGCTGCAGTTGGTCGTAGGCCCACAGGGAGTTGGCCTGTTCTCGGGAGACCAGAGGACGCCAAACAAAGCTGCGATTTTGCTTATCACAAGCTAACCAGCCTTTTTTAGTCAGGCGATTGAGAACGGTGGTAACGGAGGTGTAGGCCAATTCGCGATCGGGATTGGTCAAAATCTGTTCATGCACCTGTTTGACGGTGGCGGTCCCCAAATCCCAAATCAAATTGAGAATTTCGAATTCTAAGGGACCGAGAGAAAGCTGCTTGGGACGAAAGTCTGGGAGCGATGCCATCGCTGTTACTTCCTGCGGAGTAGTTTGCTATGTCCTAAGGTAGCGTAATGTCTGATGTCAGAACTGTTTAAACACAAGACTTTTTTGGGTCAGTGCGGGGGACCCCTAAGTGCTACAGGTCAGAGATTGTCTAGTCAAAGATGACAAATGGATTCATCTCAGCCAGGGTCATCCACGCAATGCCATACTTTTCTCGCAAAATCTTTTTCATCACAAGCCATTGCTGATGGCATAGTCCCCTATTACGGAACAAATTGGCAGTGTGTCGCAGCTCAAGCATTCGCGGCTGATGCCCAAGATTTAGTTCTTGGAGGGTTTGTAATCGTACTTTTTCAAATACGGGCTGCAATGATCATCTGCAATCTGATGGGGATTAAGGCGTGTCAGGGAGAGTATCTTTGATTAGTGATTCTTCGTTCGAATCATTACCGGCTGGAGTGTCTGAAGTGGACGAATCAGCAGGGGAAATGGGGCAATCATCCAAATTAACATCGGCATCCGTCAAGTCAGCCCCAGTGAGGTTGGCAACACAGACATCAGCACCCTGTAATTGTGCACTCCGTAAAACGGCTTGTGTAAAGTCAGTGCTGGTCAACTTGGCGTTTTCAAAATTACTGCCGTATAAGTAGGCTGCTGTGAGATTCGCGTTCTCTAAGTTTGCGTTTTCTAGATTGCTCAACAGCAAGGAGGTATTGCGGAGGTTAGCCCCTTGTAGGTTGGCATTCCGGAGGTTGGCATGGATTAGAATCAAGCCACTTAAATCAGCACCACTGAGGTCGCACCCTTCGCAAGCATTCACCTGTTTTAATTGGGCGACATGTTGGGGATCTGCAGCTTGGACCGCGGGACCAAATATAGTGCCTAGGGTAATTGCGATCGCAAAAACACCAAATTTCATGCGTTTTTTCTTCCGTCGCGACAGCTCCAAAGTGTACTCTAACAGATTCAGCGAATCGCAACGACTTTCAACTGGCCAATTTCACTGCTGTCCCTGTAGCTGTGATCAAGAGTAACACCCCAGTTTCATCAATGTTGATGGTGTCGGTACTGACTCGGACACCAATGACAGCATTGGCTCCTAGATGGTCTGCCCGTTTTTCCAGCTCAGAAATGGCATCGCGCTGGCCTCGTTCAAACACACGTTCATAACTGGCAGTACGGCCCCCGATGATATCGCGAATGCCAGCAAAGAAGTCTCGCAGTGCATTGCTACCATAGACGACTTCAGCGGTAACAATACCTAGATAGCCGTCTATCACTGCACCTTGAATAACATCTGTAGTCGTAGTGAGCATGGCTTTTCTCGGAATAATGATCTTAATTTGTTCAGCATAGCCGTTTACTTACCCCTCTAATCAAGGACTTCACAGAGAGAGAAATCTAAATTGAGGCCAGACGATGCAGTTTTACTGTCATCATGGAAGTAGACGTCGGGCAAGTTAGCTGAGGATGACCATATTTTTCTATAAAGTCCAAGACCCTTACGGATGTTTCTCCAATTTCTCCCTCCACCGCATTGATCTACAAGGGCATACTTGGCCTACCTCAGAACATTACTATCAAGCTCAAAAATATCAGGGCACGTCGCATCAAGGGCTATGTGACCAAATCAGACAGGCACCTACGCCAGAAGCGGCGGCGGCTCTAGGTCGCAACCCTGACTACAACGTTCAGCCAGATTGGGATGTGATTAAACCCAAGGTTATGTATGCTGCTGTGCGCACTAAATTCTTGGCCCATCCAACGATTCAGGCAGAATTGTTAGCCACAGGAGATGAACTGATTGTTGAGAATTCTCCCTTTGATGCCTATTGGGGCTGTGGTGCAGATGGGAATGGCCGCAATCAGCTTGGCAAAATCCTGATGCAAGTCCGACAAGATATTCGCCAGCTTCTTCAGCACTAGCGCTTGATGCTTACAGTGGGGGATGGATTAACAATGCGCCGATCGGGGAAAATCGTTCTGGAAAGCTTAGCGGTTTGCAATCTCTCCAACTGCACTTGGGCATCAGCCAAGTTGCTACTGCTGAGGTTGGCCTGTTCCATGATGGCATCTGTAAGTTGGGCAAATTTTAAGCCTGCTTCACTCAAATCCGCCATGCTGAGATTAGCGTGACTCAGATTAACGCGATCCAAGCAGGCCCCAATCAGGCAAGCACCACTGAGATTAGTCCCTTTCATCGAACTGTCTTGGCAGTTAGCTTCACTTAAATCCGCAAACATCAATGTTGCAGAATCTAAATTGGCCCCGGTTAAATTGGCATCTCTTAAATCGGCGCTATTAAGGGTCGCTCCCCAAAGATAAGAGCGTTGCAAATTAGCCCGTTGCAAACAGACTCTCTCTAAATCTGCTTTCAGTAAATAGGTTCCCCGAAGATAGGCATCACTTAAATTAGCCTCGGTGAGAACACTCCCTTGAACATTGACGCCCCATAGGTTCGCACCACATAGCTGGGCGCCTGCCAAATTGGTATTTTCGATATAGCTATGTTTAAAATTAGCCCCAAACAGATAAGCACCTTCTAAGTTCATATGGCTGAACTTGGCTTTGATAAAGGTCGCGCCAGATAAATTTTGCTGGCTTAAGTCGGCGTTGCTCAACTCTACTTCAGAAAAATTTCGTTCTCCAGCGGCATAACGCTCCAACAGCTCAGCGACTTGCATGTTCAATCCACCTAATTCCAATCCTGAGCTTTGATCTTAGTCACTGGATTGAAGGAGTGATAAGAGTGAATATACCGATTCCGATCGGCTGCGGATGACGCAAAATGGTGAATCTACGGACCTGTGATTATTTCTCTTGATGGCTTTTCCGGCTAACAAAAATATCTTGCCAAGTGCCCCCGACGCCCTGCAAAATGCCGCGACCAATCAGTCCGAGTCCCCGCCCAATTACCTGGGTGAGGATATACACAACCCCGCGACCGAGGAAGGTAAAGGTGGCTTGGAGGGGCGGTGCGATCGCATCCCTCGCTTCTAAGGCCAAGGTGACGAAAAACCGGATGCCCTGAAGTTTTTGTAGTTCCTGATCTCGAGAGCCATAGACCGCAATTTTCTGCAGTCCCGCCTCGCTAAAGACAATTAACCCATACTGGCTTTCAAAAATCTCCGTCGGCTCTTTAAACAAGCGCCGAATCCGGTAGTGATTGGAGAGGGCATTACGAAACCGTTCAATATCGCGGGTGGAAATTAAAGTGCGATCGTAGAAGCTTTGCTTAATCGCTTCATTCGTAGCAAAGCGGTTGAGTAAGGGCTGAAGGACGCCATTGGCGATGTTGACAATTATATTGCTTAGGAGAGCTTCGGTCTGGAGCATGGCTTCGGGCGAGCCAACGGCTGAGAGGGTGTTATCGACCCGTAAAGGGGCTTGAAACAGAAGATGCTCCAGTAGCTCTGTGACTAGGGGGATTTTGTTGAGGATTTCGGCTTCGACTATGGCCTGATCTTGCTGGAGGACACTGACGATTTCAATATCCTCTGGATCTTGAGCACTAGAGGATAAAGGAATGGTCAAATACTTGCCAAAAAAGTCAGCAGTGGACCCCAGCCAGAGGTCTTGCAGGAGTTTGGAGCGTTTGGTTGCCAATTGCGATCGCGTCACTTGGGAATAGCGCAAGTCTTCAACCCCGCTTTCAAAGCGCTTGAGCACAATCAGAAATAAATCCTGGCGCTTCTGGGCTTTGAGAATATCAATCTCTAGGGGATCTGGGGTGCGATTTTGGAGACTGGTCGGTAGCTTGGTTAATAAGGCATCTATCAATACGGTCGTGAGGTCTGGCTGAGGAGCTAAGGCACTCTCGTCACTGATTTCGGTAATCCGAGAGGGTACTGCTAACTCATCGGTGTCCCAAGGATCGACGTTGGCCCAGGAAAAGGCAGGCTCCTCAGGTTCAGACGGGGGTTCTTCAGACGCATCACTTTGACGCTCCAAATACTGGCGCACTAGCCAGCGCACCGTTTGCAATTCCCGCTCCCGCCCCTCGTTGACGGCCCGCTGCCACTGGGTTAAGGCCTCCCCTTGGCGGCGGGATTGCAACTGCTCTAGGGTTTGCTCAATTTGCTTTAACCCGGTTTGCATAAAGACTTGCCGCAACAGGGTAAAGGCCGTCACGTTTTGGGGGGGCGGTGGTGGGGCAGCAGGTGCCTGTACGAGCTGGGCCTGGGCCTTCTGGGCGGCATCCCACACCCGCTGTCCTTGACTGGCTCGTCGGAGCTGCTGGATGAGCGTAGATGTATCCACACTGCCTTTGCGGCAGAAGCCTTCCACGCCCACCTGCCAGAGTTTAGTCAGTTGATCTGGCTCAATGGTCGCCGATAAAACAAACAGCGCCAGACGGGGATAGCGCCCCTTAAGCTGCTGGCAGAGGAGGGCATTGGCTTCGGTATCAGCGGCCCGACTGACATCCAAAATCAGCAAGTCGAGGGATTGGGGATCAACCTCTGGGCTGGCATCTATGTCGCTCTGAGTTGAGAAAAGCTGTAAGATCTGGGCTGGATCTTCGGCCTCTGCGACCACCTGAATATCGGGCACGGCCATAAGGCAGGCTTTTAGCCCCATCCGAAAGATTGGATCGGTATCCGCTAACATGAATTGAAGGGGGTGTGCCTGTGTTGCTACTGCCTGCTCTGTCATGCCCTGTCTGGTGTTTAGAGCTTGTGCTCCTGAAATTCTTGTCGCCGATCTGGGTCAGACCATTTGTCCGGTTCAAGAGGGCGACGGCTACATGGCCTCATGTAGAGGATAGTGCACTTTTAGTGGAATCGATCAAAAAAGACCTGTGGTACCCTTACGCGATAATAACCCCACTCGGATTACCCCTTTTGTTACCTACGTCATTATTGCCCTGAATATTGTTGTCTTCCTGCATGAATTGCGCTTGGGGCCAGAATTGAATGCCTTTTTCCGGTTGTGGGCGGTGGTTCCCCAGGACTTAACGGCCAGCTTTCGGGGCGAACCGACGGCTTTACCCCATCCCGCCTGGATTACCCTGTTTACCTCTCAGTTCCTGCACGGGGGGATTTTGCATATTGCCGGAAATATGCTGTTTCTGTGGGTATTTGGGAACAATATTGAAGACAAGCTCGGCCATGTCAAGTACCTGGTGTTTTATCTAAGCTGCGGAGCCCTAGCCGCCCTTAGCCAATGGTTCTTCAATATCAATTCTGATATTCCTTCCTTGGGAGCCAGTGGTGCGATCGCAGGGGTAATGGGGGCTTATATTATTCGCTTCCCCAAAGCCGAAGTTTTGACCCTGGTGCCCTTAGGGTTTTTCTGGTGGACGGTCAATCTGCCTGCGGTCTTCTTTTTGGGGTTCTGGTTTGCCCAGCAAGCCTTTAACAGCGTCGCGAGCCTGAATGCGCCGATGAATATGGGGGGTGTGGCCTACTGGGCTCATGCGGGGGGCTTTGTATTTGGGGCATTGCTAGGACCTTTGATGGGGCTATTTGATGACGATCGGTCCCGCCGTTAACGTGAATCTGAATCTACATTTTTTGAATCGACTTTTATGGTGAATTTTGCTCAATCCGTTAAGCTGATCGGGCTGATCGGTTGCTCATCGCTGTTGGTGAATTGCACCCTCTTGCGCACAAAAGCCTCCGAACCCGATGCGTTTCGGTTAGAAGCAATGCCAATTGAATATGAGTCTTTAGCGTCTAAGCCTGCCACTCCGTTAAGCAAGGTCTTTCAGCTGTCCTTTTACGACTATGACCTGAACTGGAAGAAGGTTATCAAAACCGTTGATGTTGCGCCCCTCCAGTATCGTGGCAATGAACCGCAGTTTGCTCTGGATGCCAATGGTCGAGAATATTTAACGTCCCCCGTGCCTGGTCGGACCAATGTGGACGGCAAGTCGGTGCTGACGGATACACCGCTGAATTGGTATGGCCAGGGTCCAGCAATTGTGTTTGAGCGTAAACCGGGTACGGTGATTCTGCCGCTATTACCCGATCACACTTATAAGACGGTTAAAGCTGAGATTGAGAAAACGGGCGGCAAGGTTCTAGGCATTTTTGGCACGACGTTCAAAGGCTTTACCAAGGAAAAGGAATCGATTCCCCTGAGCTATGTCTATTTCAATCCCAATCGGTTGCCAAAGAATGCGGGCAAAACGGATTTGCCTATTTATCGCTCCTCTGAGATTCCGGGGCAATCTGCGCCCAATATTCTGTTGTCAGGGCTGGTGACCTATGCGGATGGGCGATCGGCTTATCTGGATTTTAGCGATCTGGAAGGGGAAGGAAAGACCCGTAATGAGCAACTGGATGATATCAAGGGGCAAATTCGCAAGGAGCTAGAGCAGCTTGAAGCCCAACCGGATGTGGCGGTTGTCACGATTGATACTCATGGGGTGATTCGCAAGACCGCGGATATTGAGGCGGTGTTGGAGCGCGGAGAGTATAAGCGAGGGGGGCCGTTTTTACTGCATGAGACACAGTCGGTAGCGCGGGGGATTCGGGTGTTTAATGATCAAACGAAGGCATATGTGGGCTCGATGATTACACCGTCCTTGCTGATGAAGGATTGTTTATCTGTTGCTAAGCAAAAGTTTGGCCCAGATGCGGTGATTCAGTTTTTGGATGGGGATGCGCCGGCTGCAGCCTATTTCGAGGACTACAATCCCACCGCCGAATTAGATTTGAAAGATCCGATTGTGCTCAATGCCTTTCGCCTCAGGGAAGCGAAGGGGTTGGAATTAATTGTGCATTACGACTGATAGCGGACTAATCCGTTGCTGGAATATTCAGAAGAAACAAGCGCTTGTCGGACGGTTCGTGTAGGCTCGCAATATGGTACTCAATCTTTATCGCAAGCATGGATTGACCAATATGGCTCAAGCAAAACGGCGCTGCGCGCAATCTTTTGACCTGCTAATGGATGTTTTTAGCATGAAATAGCTCTGATTCAACCCATTACACTAGACCAAGTTGTTACCACAAATACAATGACCGCAGCCAAAGCCAGTACCCCTTGAATTAAATTACCAATTAATGAACTCGCAACTACGGCTACTGCGGCTTTGAGCGCTTGTTTGATATTTCGACGATACAGAAATTCTCCAATAAATGCCCCAATAAAGGGTCCGATTAATAAACCAATAATTGGGCCACCAATGACCAGAGCAGGCGGTAAAAGACCGAATACAACAGCAATTAGACCAACCATTGCCCCGATTTGTCCCCAACGACTGACCCCTGCTTTTTTCGCGCCCCAAAACGTTGCTAAGAAATCTACGGCTGTGCTGAGAATCAGAACGGCAATGGCGACTCCTAATGCGATGCCGATCTTGCTAAAGCCAGTCAATAGTCCCCAGAGCAAAATAGCGGCTAAGACTAAACTGGAACCGGGTAAAGCCGGAATGACGGAACCTATTACCCCCACTAGCATGATGGCAATCAGTAGCCAGTACAGAATGACTTGCTGGTCTTGGAAAAAGCTGAATAGGTCCACTGACATTATCCAGAAATAGACATTGATTCTTGTTGACTGAGGGTGTTGTCTAACTTATCTGCGATCGCACTCACCCAGGCTTCATCTTGATTCGTATAGCTGCGGGGCACATTTGCACCTAAAATCAGAACGCCCTCCTTACCAATAGGTTGGCAAATCACGCCCTGAGTATTTTCAGGGAGGTAGTCAAACTCGACCTTGCCGGGATAAAGCTTGAGGGCCACCAGATAAACGGCTTTTTCTGTTTTGAGAACGCGCTCAACAATGGCACCCGGCTTGACCGTTGAAGTCGGTCCTAAGATCCCTCTGCGCAGCAATACCTGATCGCGATACCAAACGACCACGGATTTGGTAACGGTATTGGTCAGCAAAATATGAGACGCCCATGCCAACTCGGTTTTGGCCGTTTCTGATAAAGTAGGTGCAAGTTCAAATCCCTGCTCTCCAATCAGTTCAACCGCATCGGGAGATCGCGGCTGCACTCGCTGCCATATTAAACCTGTCAGAATTAACACAGCACTGATAATGACGCCGACAGCGTCAGAACGGGCCTGGGAGGTGGTTAGGCTGGGGGTCAGTAAGCGATTAATCAGCAATAGGGTTCCGCCTAGCCCCCCTACCGCAAAGGGCAATAACCGCAAGATTCGATTGGGATCAGACTTCGCCATCCCTGTTCGCGTTAAATGTCAGCACTCTCTCTATGTTAATTCCTTGGAGTCAGTGCTTCCAAGGTAGGTGAGCTAGCCCCACTCCTGGCATCTCTGCTTAGCTTTGGAGATAATCCTCAGGCTAAGCCGTCACTTTAAGGTGAACTGTTTACGAATTGGCCTGGAAGAGCGGGCCTCAAGCGAGGTTATTAACTCGTACTCTCCGGGGGGGAACCCTTTCTTTGGGGACGGAATCCCGAGGGTATAAGTCCCGACCTTTCGATCGAGGTCGCTGGTCTCTCGAAAGAGCTGGATGAGGGGATTTTTAGCGTCCTTAGTTTTAACACGATAGCGGAGGAGATAGGTGATTTCTGAGTCGCCTCGGAATTGCACATTGGCAATACTGGGGAGTTCGGCTGTAAACGAGAGAATCTTGACTTGAGTTGAGAGTTCGCTGAAGTCTTCTTCGCAAGGTTGCTTAGCATCACGACTCCCCTCGCAAACTTTGATGCTAGTGACGCTGTTATTCAAACCCGCATCATCAATCTCGCCTTCATTTCGATTGGTCACATCCTGTGGATCGGTCCACACCGAAAAGACTTTTTCAGACGACACGGGTTCTTTATTGCCAAGCCCTTCTGGCGTCAGGGTGATCCGATAGTTACCGGGTTGCAAATTCACCTGATCTAGCGCCAGTAATACCTCTTGTTCTCCTTGGGGGACATCAAAGACTTGACTCAACACCTCAGATTCTTGCTCAGGTTCTGGCCAGTAATCCAGCCTAACTTTGACTTGCTTGGCAGTGTTAGCCTGACGGAGTTTTGCACTCACAGAAATCTGCTGAGTTTGCTCGATAAACGCAATCTCATGCTGTTCGCATTGCCCCTCTACAGGTGTTGTGCACACGGCGACATTCGCAAACCGAACTAGATTCTCTCCGGTAACCATCAAAGCGGCGAACAACATAATCACGGCTAAGAATAGTTTTAGAAATCGCGATCGCAACCATGGTAAACGCTGGTTAATCTGGCTTTGAAGCGGTGGAGCTACCAGGAGTACAGTCAGGGAGGTAATGATAAAGCCAATCCATTGCCCTGAAACCAATAACCCTAGGCCTATGAAAAGCGCCAAAATGGTTAGAATCCATTGCAAGATTTTCATCAGTTAGAAAAATTAACGCCAACACTTCCACCGCTTTATACCATTAAAATGCCTTTTTACTTTGCTGGAATAGTAAATGAACCACCCCGCTCTGAGAGGAACAGGGTTTCCATCCCACTTAGGGGGAGTAGATGAACTCATTTAGGGGGGACGGGGTATCCACTATACGGCTGAACAATTTGCAGGCCAGTACCAACATGAGGGAAACGGTTATCCATGAGCACTAAAGTCTCTGTCTTTATTGCCACCAGTCTGGATGGGTTTATTGCCAGGAAGAATGGCGACCTCGACTGGCTAAATGACGCCAACGCGACTGTTCCAGAGGGTGAAGACTGTGGCTACCAGTCCTTTATGGCGTCGGTGGATGTTTTGATTATGGGGCGCAAGACCTATGAAAAGGTTCTGTCTTTTGGGGAGTGGCCCTATGGCCAGACCCAAGTCATTGTCATGAGTCGTAACCCCATTGACTTTCCCGCCGAGTTACCTGCCTGGGTTACACACTCTGCTGAAACGCCGTCTGCGTTGTACCAACGCCTCGTTAAAGAGGGCGCTCAGCATTTGTACATTGATGGTGGGATGACCATTCAACGGTTTTTGGCTGCGGGTCTGATTGATGAGCTGACCCTGACCGTGATTCCTATTCTCTTGGGGGAAGGGCAGCCTCTATTCGGCCCTTTAGAGAAGGATATCCAGCTAACTCCCATCAGTTCACGCACTTATGATTTTGGATTTGTTCAGCTCAAATATGCTGTTACCTAAAGCCGATGCACCGATGAAATCATCCTTGTTTGGTTTGTGTGCGATCGCAAGACTGAATCAACCTGCCCATGGCATCTCTTCTTTGCAATTGCCATCGAAGGTTTCTAAATGATTTCCTTTTTAAGGATGGGGTGTAATCGCCACCACTGTAATTTCTTCTGGATTAGGTCCATAAAACCAAAACACCCGAAATGCAGCTGGTGTTTTATTCTCCACATATGCCTCAAAGACGTCTTCACCCTTGGGGCCTTTTAGGGAAGAAAACTTATGGGTTTTGAGGCTGGGGTGCCTCAGGTTCGTCTCCATCAACCCCAGGGTTTTGAGAACCTTCTTGTGCTTTTTGGGATCTTCCTTTGCCAGTCGCTCAATCGTTACCATCGCCTCAGAACTGAGTTGGAGCCGGAACTGCATCAATCCTCCACCTCAAGATCCGCATACTGAGCAAACGAGCCCAGCTTATGGATCTCTCCCTGAGCGACATCCTGCATCCCCTGTCGGACAGTTGCGATCGCATCAGGGTTATTCCAAAGCCATAACTCCTGTTCAGGGACAGGGACCACAGGATCTAAGAGAATTTGTCCCGCCTCATTCATCAAAACACGGTAGTTTTTCCCGGAAGCTGTCATCCCCAAACTGATGCGTCCGCGATTATCAGGTTGCACGAGATCCTTCACAACCTGAAACTCTTGGTTATCCATATCAACCCTTGGCCACTGAACAACTACTATTATGCGATAAAGTTAGGGTAATACCCTAAAACCCCACATCAGAACACTCAGGGCAGCTATACAACCAGCAAAGAATGCGACCTGTCCTCAAAAGGTCTTCATCTACCTGGCATCGCGCCTATCAGCACAGTCTTCAGAGCCCCGAAGCCCTCAGCCTGCTATAAAAGTGGGTCACATTTAGCGGGACCAAACAGCGCCAAATCGCTTCCAGACGCGGTGTCGATAGACCGCGTATAGCAGCACCGAACTCATGATTAACAGGTGGATCTGAAAGGCGGCATTGGCGATGTTCCACACGGGAATGGAGGGAAGCACAAGCACCACACTTAAAAAGCTGGCAATATACATCGCACCTGTCTCGGTTTTGGGGTACTTCCAGGTTTTGATTAAGGTGGGAAAAGAGGCAAAGATGTCTCCGATGATGGCGCAGAGAATCGCGAGTTGCGGCGATGCGATCGCACCCCATAAAATCACGGCTAACAGCGAAAAAGCGCCACAGGTCAGATCAAAAATACTGATTTTCCAGTAACTGCGTTGATTGACAAAAGAAGCTAAAAAGATCAGCAATGGCAGCAAACCGGCAATAAAAATGCGCAGCGTCGCCCAGCGAGCTGCCCCTGCGGAGAGTGCAGCTGCTGTACTAATCAGAGGCGATAACGCCCACATGGACCAAGACACCCGATTGGGCTGGGTCCGGCCTGCTAGCGTATCGCGAATATAGACCGATGCTCCAGCGACACTGATTAACACGCTGAAGACGACCAGCCAATGAATTAACGGTAAACCTAGCATTCAGTTATGGTAACGCCTAGAAAGTCCCCAACAAACGCAGCTGCGAATTACTGCCATTTAGTGCGAATGTACTTATGTGACCAAGATTTCAGAGGGAGATTTCTAACAACAGACTCTCATTGAAATCCAAGTTGAATCATTCTGTCGCAAGTACAACAGAGCTAGAAATACTACCAAAGAATAGTTACCCCGATTGGGAAAAAGATCTACCCTCTTCACACTAGGGCATGTGGGTCTTCTTTCTCAAAGCCATACTGAGTGAAACTCATTGCCCTCGACTAGCCTAAGATGTCGAGGATGCAGTCGCTCCATTTCATTAAGAAATTTACTCCTTTGGAGAAAATAATAGTGCGGTAGGCGGGTGTGAGAGAAGTCGAATGTGTGGTCATAACGGGCATACTTAAGCGCAGCCTCAGTCAAAATCATCTTTATCAAAGGGGTGTTATG
>NZ_JANQOP010000104.1 GCF_028285745.1 Acaryochloris sp. IP29b_bin.137
CCGTCTTCTGCTAACGTATCCAATAGTGTATCGCTAACGCATTATGGCTGAAGTACTGTTATTTAACGCCCTCCGTGACGCCATCGACGAAGAAATGGCTAAGGACAACACCGTGATGGTGATGGGTGAAGACGTGGGCCACTATGGTGGCTCCTACAAAGTCACAAAAGGCTTGTATGACAAGTATGGAGAGCTGCGCGTCCTCGATACCCCGATCGCAGAAAATAGCTTTACGGGCATGGCCGTTGGTGCTGCCATGACCGGCCTGAAGCCGATCATTGAAGGCATGAATATGGGCTTTTTGCTCCTAGCCTTTAACCAAATTGCCAATAATGCTGGTATGCTTCGCTACACCTCCGGCGGCAACTTCAAAATCCCCATGGTGATTCGCGGACCGGGTGGTGTGGGTCGTCAATTGGGCGCGGAACACTCCCAGCGACTAGAGGCTTATTTCCAAGCCGTACCTGGCCTTAAAATAGTGGCTTGTTCTACCCCCTACAACGCTAAGGGTTTACTTAAAGCCGCCATCCGTGACCCCAATCCAGTCCTATTTTTCGAGCATGTGTTGCTCTACAACTTGAAGGAAGAATTACCGGATCAAGAGTACGTCCTTCCGCTAGATAAGGCTGAAGTGGTGCGCACGGGTAAGGACGTCACTATTTTGACTTATTCCCGGATGCGCCATCATGTCTTGCAGGCGGCAAAAACCTTGACAGAGCAAGGCTATGATCCAGAAATTATCGATTTAATCTCCCTTAAGCCCTTGGATTTCGATACGATTGGGGCCTCCATTCGTAAAACCCACCGGGTAATTGTGGTGGAAGAATGTATGCGCACTGGGGGTGTCGGTGCAGAAATTATTGCCTCTATCAATGATCGATTTTTTGATGAACTGGATGCCCCCGTGGTGCGCCTCTCCTCTCAAGATATTCCGACGCCTTATAACGGCATGTTAGAAAGTCTGACCATTGTGCAGCCGCCTCAAATTGTCGAGGCCGTTCAGCAAAT
Organism: Acaryochloris sp. IP29b_bin.137; assembly: GCF_028285745.1. Classification (GTDB taxonomy): domain Bacteria; phylum Cyanobacteriota; class Cyanobacteriia; order Thermosynechococcales; family Thermosynechococcaceae; genus Acaryochloris. Next base: position 1,009 of record NZ_JANQOP010000104.1, read on the forward strand.
TACTGCCCTACAGGTCTAATTCCATTTTCGCTTTTCCCTTTGGAGCAATGTAACACCGGTGCTTAAACAACAACGCTTTTTACTGGCTCTCATTGCCTTATTAGTTGTGGGGGCCTTAATCGTCGTTACCCCGTTTGGTAAGCAGTATGGTCTGGGCAAGATCAATCTAGGGCTTGACCTGAGGGGTGGATCTCAACTGACGCTGCAGGTTAATCCAACCGAAGAGGTCAAAGATATTAACGAAAACGTCATGGATGCGGTACAAAGCGTAGTGGCTAACCGCCTCAACCCAGAAGGCGTGTCAGAAATCGTAGTTCAGAAAACAAGCAACCAGCAGATTCTGGTTCAGCTTCCGGGGGTGAGCGATCCGCAGGAAGCTGAAAAATTGCTCAGTCAAGTGGCCCAGCTTGACTTTCGACGTCCCAACAATGCCGTCGTGGCTCAAGTCGATGTCCGCCGCAGAGAACTACAGCGTCTATTGCAGAAGTTGCCTGAAGCAGAGAAAGCAGGCGATGCCGCCGCCCTCGCTAAGCTCCAGGGGGAGGTTCAACAAAAACAGCAACAGCTCGCTGAATTACAAGATCAGTTCTTCCAAAAAACAGACTTAACAGGGGAAGATCTCACCGATGCGGGGTATGCCGTTTCCCAATCTGAGCCGACAAAATGGGATGTGACCCTACGGTTTGATGTGGATGGCGGTCGCAAATTTGCTGCCCTGACTAAAAGTTTGGCGGGCACTGGACAACCCCTGGGGATCTTTCTGGATGGAAAATCCATTAGTCAAGCCTCCGTCAGCGAGCGGTTTAAGGCTAATGGAATTACGGGCGGCGCTGCCATTATTACCGGCAATTTTGAGCTAGAAGAGGCCAAGCTGTTAGCCGATCAACTTAAAGGTGGGTCACTCCCGGTGCCCGTTAAAGTCGAAGAGGTTCGGACCGTTGGCGCTACCCTGGGCCAGGACAGTATTCGCCAAAGTGTCTATGCCGGGATTGGCGGACTTATTCTGGTTTTAATCTTTATGGGGGTATGGTATCGCTTGCCTGGCTTAATTGCAGACGTTGCCCTCTGTGTCTATGGCCTATTGACGTTTGCCTGCTACGTCTTGTTTGGTGTCACGCTGACCTTGCCAGGGATTGCGGGGTTTATCCTCAGCATTGGGATGGCCGTGGATGCCAATATCCTTATTTTTGAGCGCACCCGGGAAGAATTGCGGTCTGGGAAAACCCTCTATCGCTCCATTGAATCCGGCTTTTACCGCGCCTTCGCCAGTATTCTTGATAGCAATGTCACCACGCTGATTGCTTGTGGCGTACTCTATTGGTTGGGGTCGGGGCTGGTAAGAGGATTTGCCGTTACCTTGGGCATTGGCGTGGCCGTCAGTATGTTTACGGCCATTACCTGTAGCCGTACTCTAATGTTTACAGCCATTAGCCTCCCCAGTCTCCGCAAAGTTGAATTATTTGATTCGAAGAGGGCGGTCTCATGAAGTTGAACTTAAATCAGCAACGGGGACTCTGGTGGACAATTTCTGCGGCCTTGATCCTAGCGGGGGTTATTTCGATGGCCCTATCTTGGAATCAGTTTAAGGCTCCCCTAAAACCGGGTCTTGATTTTACCGGTGGCACTCGTTTGCAGTTAGAACGAAACTGCAGCCAACCTGAGAATTGTAAAACCCCCATTCAGATCGCGGATATTCGCCAGATCTTAGACAAACAGAACCTCACTGAAAGTAGCGTTCAAGTCATTGGCCAAAACGCTCAAGGGGTCGCGATTCGCACTAAGGATTTAAACCAAGAAGAACGAACCAAACTCACGGAAGCTCTAAGCACAGCGCTGGGCCAATTAGATGTAGAGAAATCGCAAATTGATACCGTCGGTCCAACCTTAGGGCGTCAGCTATTGGCATCGGGCTTGTTGGCTCTATTGGTCTCTTTTGCCGCCATTATTGTTTATGTCAGCGTTCGTTTTCAGTTTGACTACGCCTTTTTCGCGATTGTGGCCTTGTTCCACGATATCCTGATTACCATGGGCTTTTTCTCTATCCTGGGCTTAGCACGTGGGGTAGAGGTCAATAGTTTGTTTATTGTCGGCCTGTTGACGATTATTGGTTTCTCTGTCAACGATACGGTGGTCATTTATGATCGCGTCAGGGAGAACCTCAAATATGGCGCGAAGCGCTCCATTACCGAAACGGTCGATATTGCAGTTAACCAGACCCTGGGGCGTTCCATCAACACCTCCTTAACCACGGGTTTGCCCCTCATTGGCATTTATATCTTTGGGGGAGAAACCTTAAAAGATTTTGCCTTAACCCTGATCATTGGATTCGCAGCTGGCGCCTATTCCAGTATTTTTATTGCCAGCACCTTACTGGCCTGGTGGCGTCAACGCCAAGAGCGAGACAGTTACAACACTGCAATTACTGATTCCAGTCCAGAAGAAATCTAGCCTTATGAGTCAATCCCCTGGACGTTCAGACGGTGCTGTTCCAGAGCGGAACTCAGATCCCCAATTCCAGGCTGAAATCCAGCGGTTATTCAACCTAACCCTCTATGGTCGCTGGTTAGTTGTCGGGGGACTATGGTTAACCGTCGGTAGCCTCAGCCTATGGAGCCTACGAGAGTCGATTCAACTGTGGTTTGAATACTTTACCTGGGCCGCTGTTCGCTATGCCTTTGCCTTTAACCGCTTAGCGGCAGTGGGCTTAGGGATTTGCCTGGGAACCACTTTTGCAGTCTTACTCTGGCAAAGTCGGGTGATTCTCTGGGGTATTCCGACCCATGACTATCACCGCCTCAGTCAACAGGTAATGCGAATTCGAGTCCAAGGCAGCACCCATCCCTTATGGAATCGGGTTTGTGGCAAGAAGGATATGAGCCAGACTATGGGGCAGGGGCAAAATAATCAGCACTAGAATGCCCAGAGACATCAGCCCCAGCAAATCTCGCTTGTTATCCAGTTCACTAACATCGTTGAGAGCTGGCTGGTCAACGGTGGGCATAAATAACAAAATAATGGCCCAGATCATTAAGAAGGGGTTCTGTTGTCTGTAAATGAAAGCAAGGATAAAGATGAGCAGTCGGGCAATCTGACCGATAATGGCTCCGTTTCGCTGGCCAAACATGGCATGGACGATATGGCCGCCATCGAGTTGACCAATGGGCATTAAGTTCAAGGCAGTCGCAATGATACCGATCCAACCTGCGATCGCAACGGGATGCAAATCAATCCCCTTACCCAAGACCAGTTCACTGCCCATGACCACTCTGCTCAATAAAGCAAGCAGCACGGAAGAAGCAGGATTCATGGCATCGAAAGGTAACCCTTCAATCTTATCGGGAGGGGTCACCACCACAGAATGCATCAGACCCCAAATTAAAATGGGGATTGTGACGATCAGGCCTGCTAGGGGACCCGCAATCCCGACATCAAAGAGGGCCTTACGATGCGGAACAGGGGATCGCTGCTGAATAAACGCCCCTAATGTACCGATAGGGAAGAGACTAAAGGGCACCGGAATAAAGTAAGGCAAAGTGGCTTTGATCTGATATCGACGGGCGGTGAAATAATGGCCCAATTCATGAATTCCTAAAATCACCATCAAGGCAAGCGCATAGGGCAACCCCTTGATCAGGAGTTGAGGTTGGGTACTCAGGAGTTGGCGGGTGATGGAATTATCACTGAAACGCAGTCCAGCCAAAGCGGTGGTCATCAGGGTTGAGATAAAGAGACCCGATGCCAAGCCGGGTCGACTTACCGGTCCCCGTCGCTTCTCCCGCTCTTGGGTTTGCGTATTTGGAACCAAGACAAAAAAGGGCTTGTTTTTGGCTCCGTCTTGAAAAACCACCAAGAATCGATCGCCAAATTGGGTGGCGATATTTTCTTGAATGGTCTGATAGGCTTGTTCGGGTTGCGATCGCAACTGCCCTCGACAAATCACCACCTGAGGCCGAGTGTCAACATTCTGTAAATAGAAAATAGACCAAGGAAAGCAATTGTGCAGCTGTCCTTCTTCTTCTTTAGTCAATAAATTGGAGGTAGCAGGCTTAGCAGGCTTTTCGGGGGACGCCTCCTCAGCGCCTGCCCCTGGCGGAGAGGGGGGCGTTCGCAAGTTGGACCGCACCAGATACAGGTATAAAAATAGGCTAATCAGTGTGCAGGGAATCAACAGTTGGGGCGGCGTTTTAGCCTTTTCACCGTAAACGGCTGCCCATCCCCCGACCGCTAGGGCAGGGATCATCAACACGAGCCAAAGGGCCCAGGTGGGAGCCGTGGTGGTCCGAGACACACTGTAATGGACGATAAAATACAGAATTAGCCCAAAGAGAGCGAGTGAAATCCAAATCATGCAAACAGGTTGTTCTCGGTCAAAGCGACGCGAGCAAAAGGATTGACTGTGAACAAAGAACCCCTCCAGATTCTAGCGTCCATTTTTGCGTTTCCTCCCAATCGAGAGACACTGGGTGGGACTGCTTACCTCATTGTAGAAAATGACGGTAATATCCTTGTAGATTGTCCAGCCTGGACTGATCATACAAAATTCTTTCTCCAAGAACATGGCGGGGTGGGCTGGCTAGTGTTGACCCACCGCCAAGGCATCAGTAAGCAGATTCGCCAGATCCAAGAAACCTTTGCCTGCCCAATTGTGATCCAAGAACAGGAAGCCTATCTCTTACCCAATCTAGACGTCATCACGTTTCAGCATCAATGGGACTTACCTCCTCAGGTTCGACTCTTGTGGACCCCTGGGTTTTCTCCCGGGTCGGCTTGTCTGTATTATCATGCCCAGGGCGGTATCCTATTCTCGGGTCGTCACCTATTGCCCAATCAGCAGGGCCAGCCCGTTCCTTTGAGAACCGCTAAAACCTTTCACTGGCCTCGACAGATTGCCAGTGTGCAATGCCTTCTGGATCAATTTACCCCGGAAACCCTGCAATATATCGGTCCCGGAGCAAATACGGGGTTTCTGCGACGTCAAGGGAAAATTGAGGCCGCTTACACTGCTCTGAGTCAGCTGGATCTCCATCAACTTCGCCAAGCAGAGGTCGGTCTTTAGTAGGGCACAGTGGGCTAGGGGAGCAATTTATGATAAATCTCAACCATTGCTTGGGCTTTGCGAGGCCATTGAAAAGCGGCTGCTCGCTGAACGGCTTTTTGGGACATTTGCTCCAACAGCGGCCGATCTTGGCAGAAGGTTTGGATGGCTTGCATCATATCGGTTACAAGTTGCGATCGCGACACGGGGGCCAGCTTAAATCCCGTCTCAGTCGTGACATATTCGCCAACGCCCCCGTAATTAACGACAATACAGGGCAATCCACAGGCCATTGCTTCTAGAACCACCGCTCCACCAAACTCACGCACAGATGGGAAGCAAAACACATCTGCTTGCTGATAATAAGCTGCCGTTTCAGTCTGCTCGACCCATCCCACCAGTTGAATTTGTTCTTCTAGCTCTAATTCGCTGACTTGTGCCGCTAAGGATGAGCGTTGCGGACCATCCCCCACAATGGTCAGGTGAACCTGCGATCGCAATTCTGACGGTAATCGACTGATCACTTCAACCACAACATCAGCACATTTATAAGGAACCAGACGCCCCACAAACAGTAGTTTCAATGTGTTGTTTGAAGTAGGCGGGGCTGGGGTAAAAACGCCTTCAGCAATTCCATTCTCATAGAAGATCTGAATCCGATCATCAGAAATATCAAACAGTCGTTTAAGCAATTGATAGGTATAGGTGGACCCCGCTAACACTCGATGCGCTTGTTCATAGGTCTGTCGATACCCTGGAATCAACCAGCGTCCCAATGAACGGAAGAAATTGAGATAGGCAAATTCCTGTTTAGCAATCTCTGGGAAGCCTTCTGAAAAAGGAATTCCTCCATTCACGGGCCCCAGAAGAAAGGGCGTTTGCTGACAAGCCTGAACCAGCTTGACGGGATACCGAGGCATCATCGGGGTGAGGGCATGGACCAGATCATACTCTCTAGCTTCTACGGCAGTATGGAATTGCTCGTAAACTTTGTGATTAAATTCCGCGTAAATGGGATAGGTCAGGACATGATACAGGGGCCAGTTGTTCATGCCTTGGGGAATCAGGCGTAAGGCCCATTGATAATAACGTTTGGCTAGGGTGCTTTCAGAAATATAAGTGATGTTTTGGGGGCTAATATTAGCTTTTTCTAGCCCAGCTCGATTCCGCTCATGGGTGACGAGGGTAACGTCTACGAGGTTATTAAGGGTGCGAAAATAGTGATAGCCCTCTAGGGGAACAGAGGACCAGTTGGGGTTACATTCTTCGACAACGAATAATACCCTTAATGATGGAGTGCCCATGACAATGCCCAGTGGAGCTAATAGCGGTTTTACACTTGGAGGCTGTTAGGAGTTTACCCATTTCCACGTTTGTGCATGGCGGGGGGAAAGAATCAGTTGAGTGCCAACACCCACAGCAACCGCATGGCGGTCAAAGAGGTATTCGCTGTAGTCTGCAAGGTCATCGATACCCGCAAGGTTGAGAAAGATTTCAGCAATGAGCCACAGGACTAAACTGACGAGTAATTGCTGCCAACGAATAGTCATAATCTGTCCTCCCGCTCAGGTTGTCCTTAGCTTAGGATGGGGGGCTAGACGCTGTATTCAGGAGGATCACCCAACTTGCACCAATTGGTGGGTTTAGGGAGCGTTAATGCTCTGGTACCGGAGAAAAATGGGGATCAGGATAAATACGGATAGGAAAGCGAAGACGGTGCTTTTGAAATGGATCTTGTAGGCTAGGACTAAGGGAAACGATGGATGTAGCACGGCAGAGCGGCCATGAAAGATTCTTCAGAAAAACTCCAACACATTCAGTCATTTCTGGCGCTATCTGATCAGATAGGAACGGCGGGTCAGCCCACAGTGACTCAATTTGAAGATATTAGAGCCGCGGGCTTTCAAACCGTTGTGAATTTGGCTCTAGTCGATTCTACGGATGCGATTCCAGAGGAAAGCGCCATCGTTTCAGACTTGGGTATGGAGTATGTTCATATTCCAGTGGATTGGGAAGTCCCGACGTTGGCGGATCTAAACCGCTTCTTTGAGGTGATGGATCAACGGTCAAATGCTCAAGTTTTTGTCCACTGTGCTAAGAATATGCGGGTCTCGGCATTTATGTATCTGTATCGGGTTCTGCGTCAACGAATGCCCCCTGAGGAGGCTCAAGAGGCGTTACTGCAAATCTGGCAACCCATTCCCCATTGGCAAGCATTTATGGATCAGGCAATCACAGCGTTCACTTCTGGATAAAATCTATAGTTCGATGGAGGGGTTAGGGTTCGATGCTATCTTATTATTCACGTTCTGCGGATGTAGTTCAGTGGTAGAACGTCAGCTTCCCAAGCTGAATGTCGTCGGTTCGAGTCCGATCATCCGCTCTTGTGCTGTTGTCCATTATTTCTTTAAACGGATCTTGTCCTCTTTTGGTGATCCGAGTAAAACAAGTGTACATTATTGGTCGTGCATCAAAAAAGTATGGGTTTGTTAAACCTATAGGGAGTTGAGTTATCCCTATTCCCTGATGCAATGCCCTCTATGTGGTCATCCAAAGACCCACAAACACGGTAAAACCAGTAAAGGCAGCCAACGTTACCGTTGTCCCCACTGCCAGCAAACCGTCAGTGAAACCTTTGATACCCTTT
>NZ_JANQOP010000241.1 GCF_028285745.1 Acaryochloris sp. IP29b_bin.137
CTCAGAGAGGAGTTGTATGGCATCTCATCTTTTATCCTTGATAATATTTTCCCCGCTCGTTGGGGTGGCAATAATCCTTTTGCTCCCTAAGGCTCAAGAAGGCCTTTACAAGTGGATTTCTTTGGCCAATATGGCCCTGGTGAGTGCGCTTACGTTTGCAGCATTTCTCCAATTCGACCCCAACCAAACGGGTTATCAGCTGGTGGAAAAAGCCCTGTGGATTCCCCAGCTCAATGTCTATTACTTACTAGGTACCGATGGGATTAGCTTCCCAATGGTGGTCTTGACTGCTTTAATCTCGACCCTAGCGAGTATTGGTTCCTTCAGTATCAAAAAGCGAGAAAAGGAATACTACTGTCTGTACCTGTTTCTCGTTACAGGCATGATGGGCACCTTCCTGGCCCTAGACATGATTTTGTTTTATGTCTTTTGGGAAGTGGTCCTTGTCCCCATGTACTTCCTAATTGGAATTTGGGGCGGTCCCAGGAAAGAGTATGCAGCGATGAAATTCTTCCTGTATACCTTTGCCGGTAGCTTGTTGATGTTAGTGGGTATTTTGGGGATGTACTTTAACTCCACCCCCCACACCTTCAACATTATGGAGCTGGTGGCCCAAGACTTTAGCTTTGGCTTCCAAAAAGTTGTCTTTTTGGCTCTGTTTGTGGGCTTTGCGGTTAAAGTTCCTACCTTTCCTTTTCATACCTGGCTACCCGATGCTCACGTGGAAGCGCCTACTCCCATCAGCGTCATTCTGGCGGGTGTGTTACTCAAAATGGGAACCTATGGGTTTTTCCGATTCAGCTTTCCCATTCTGCCAGAAGCGGCCAACTGGTTCCGGCCTTATCTCGCTATTTTGGCGGCCATCGGTATTGTCTATGGCGGATTTGTTGCTCTAGCCCAGACCGACTTCAAAAAAATGGTGGCCTATTCTAGCATCAGCCATATGGGGTTTGTGCTGCTAGGGCTAGCAGCGTTTTCCACCAACGGGTTCAATGGTGCCATGCTGCAAATGTTCAGCCATGGTGTAATCACTGGCGCCTTGTTCTTGTTGGTGGGCGTGATTTATGACCGAGCCCATACCCGTGACATGAACGCTTTCGGCGGACTGAATGCTCAACTGCCGGTTTACTCAGGTCTGTTAGTATTCTTCTCCCTTGCCTCTCTGGGTCTACCCGGCTTGAGTGGCTTTGTCAGTGAGTTTCTGGTCTTGCTAGGCTCTTACGAGTACAGCAAGCTGTATACCGCCTGTGCTTGCATGGGGATTATTCTGGCGGCGTCTTATCTCCTATTTATGGTCCGACGGGTGCTTTTGGGACCCGCCAATCCCAAGTGGGAAGGCTTGCCTGATATCAATACCCGTGAGGTGGTGACCCTGGTGCCACTGCTAATTATCACGCTGGGCATTGGTATCTATCCGCGATATATCCTCAGCTTCTTTGTGCCCACCTTGCAGGAGTTACTGGCTAATATCGGCGGCGCATTGATGTAAGTCAAAAGCCCTTGCATTTTTCCAAATAATCCCAGGATGCTTAGACAAAAAGCGTTCTGGGATTATTTGTATCTGCTACTTCTTACTTTTCCCACTCAGGACTGAGTTGTCTAAAGTTCAATTCGGAGACGCCTGGGTGACATTGAATGCAGGTCTCAGGCGTAACCAGTTGCGGAAATTCGACATCTGGATGCAAAACCTTAAAGAACACAGAGCGCCGGACTTGATAGGGAATCGGACGAAGTCCATCCTCTTTCATCGGACGTGAAAAAAAACTCACATATGCCCACGTTTCAGTCAATTCAGGATTTTGGAATTCTGGTAAAACCACACCATAATGATTGGTCTCAGGGAGCAAGGCTCGCCAGGTTTGGCTAGGCAACACTTGCGGCGGCAAAGCGATATGGCACGTCCCACATCGTTGACGGTAAAGCTGTTCTCCTCGTTTTAACTGGGGAGGAACAGCATCAACGCTGCCAATAGTCGAAGCGGCGCTTTGGGCAAGTGGTATGGGTTCAGATGCAGTGGAGGCTTGGATTTGCGAGAGTCCCCATCCCAGAAAAACACTCCATAGGGTTAACAAAAAAACGAGACTCCAAATTGAACGTCGTCGCCTTTTTCTTCGTTTTGCCATCTTCAACTGTGCCTATTGCCAACTTGATACTCATGATTCAGAAGACGGAGGGAGTGTTCCGACCCCTTCTATAGGATTTGGGGCTTACATCTGTTCTAAGCTCATCGTGTCAGACCTTTTGACTAGAATGATCGTTGCATCCGTTCCTTGGGCAATGGTCATAGGAAGGTTCCCTTTGAGGGCTTGTTGCAAAAAACCAGTCGGACTCGCTCCGATCACAATAATATCGGTTTGTTGGAGACGTGCTAACTCTACAATTGCATCCGCCACATTTTGGGCACAAATTTGGGTATGGTTGATGACACTGTTTGGACATTGCTGTTTGAGATAGTCCCTATAGCGAGCGAGGAGTAATTGATCTGGAATATCAGTCGTTGGTGGATAGACCTGAAATAACTTAATTGCAGAAGTTGAGCTAATTGGAGTCAGGGCAGGTAGGAGTTGAATCGCTTGCTGGGCATTTGGCCCGCCAGCGACGGGAATCAGCCAACGATGCATCTTCCCTGCTTCAAAGTTTGAAGCAGGGCGAATCACTAAAACTTGGCTCTTGGCCTGCCGCAGAATTGTACGCACCGTTGGGTTGCCAATTTGCCCCCCCGTAAAGAATTGACCTTGCCAACCCATTAGCAGGAGATCGATATGTTCATGTTGTTCTGTTTCTAAGATCGCTTGGGCAATATCCTGGGCCACTCGAATCTGCGTATGAACAGACACCTGATGCTGTTGCCCATACCGAACAGCTTTTTGCAGCAGTCGCCTGCCACTTGTGGTTTGCACAGGGGTCTCAGTCGGTACTTGATTCCGGGGGACGCGAATGATATGCAGGCACTCTAATTCATAGTTTAGGGCTTGTGCCATCACAACAGCGAATTTCAATAGGGTTTCAGCGGTTTCAGGATTGGCTAAGGGTAAAAGAATCCTGCCTGCACCGGTTGCAGGAGCGCGGGTGAGATAGATCCCATAGGTAGGGGCAAAAGATGGCTGATCTTTCTGTTTTTGGCTCGTGATGTGATCAAACTCAGCACGGATAATGTCGGCCCGAGTGATGATGCCCACTAACTTCCGTCCATCTGTAACTGGAAGACGACTAATCCGAGATCGATTCAAAATATACAGGACATCAGATAGGGAAGCCGCAGGAGGGACGGTCAAAGGTTGGGGGGTCATAATCTCCTGAATAAGGGTATCTCCAGGGTGTTCTTGCTGTGAGACTCGATTGAGATCCGTTTGGCTCAAAATCCCCACTAACCGTCGATTCTCAACGATCGGAAATCCTCGATGATGGGAGCGGGCAAAAATGATTCGGGCTTCATCCAAAGGAAGATAGCTCGGCAGCGTTTCTACTTTTCGCTGCATAATATCTTCAGCGGTCAAGGCATCCAACATTCTCTGGGCTGATGGGGTGGCCTGTTGCAATTGAATGCCCTGTTGTTGCAGGAGCAAATCATAAATGGAACTTTGGCTGACTTGATCTGCTGCCAAATAGGCCACCACTGAGCTGATCATCAGGGGGAGGACCAGGTTAAAGTCCCGGGTAATTTCAAAAATAATTACAATACCGGTGACCGGGACGCGACTGACCGCCCCGAAAAAAGCCCCCATCCCCACAAAGGCATAGGTAGTTGGCAAGCCTGCCCCCAGCAAACTGACTTGTCCTAACCCCACAAGATTCCCCAGGGCTGCGCCCATAACCAAGCTAGGTGCGAATAGTCCTCCAGGTGCCCCGGAGCCATAGGCGATCAGTGTTAAAACAAATTGGACGACCAAGGCGGTTAAAGCGAGGTGCCAACTGACATTGCCTGCTCCTAACAGGTTCCTAAGCCCCGTATAGTCTTGGAAAATGCTGGGCAATTGCCCGATCACCAAGCCACAGATACCGCCTGCTATGCCAATTCGCCAGGGTAATCCTAGAATCTTAATGCGGCGATTTGCCGCAACACTCAGAAGCAAGCCCTGATTAAAGACGGCTCCTAGTCCCCCTGCCAGTAGACCAAGAACAATAAAAAAAGGAATTTCAGGTACGGAGAAACTGGTAGCAGCCGTAATCTGCTCGAAGTTAATGGATAGATTCTGTCCGCCTAGGACATGGGCAACGACTGCGCCAATAAATGAAGACAGAATTGCCGTGCCTAGGGTCAAACCGGATAAATCATGGAGTAGCGCTTCGACAATAAACAAAACGCCAGCAATGGGCGCTGAAAATCCTGCTGCCAGACCAGCGCCTGCTCCTGCCGCAATCATTTGACGTCTATGATCGGGGGCTGTGGGAAACCAATAGCTCAGTTGTGCAGCTAAAGCAGCCCCCAGTTGTACGGTGGGTCCTTGGCGACCGAGGGTTAAGCCTGTACCTAAGGCAGTAATGCCACTTGCCCACTTCACCAACGCGACCTGCCAGTTCAGGGTAATGGGAAACTGAGCAAGGACAGCTTTCACTTGGGGAATGCCGCTACCCTGTGCATCTGGGGCAACCGTTTCTATCAATAAGCCAGAAATAAAGCCGCCAACCAAGCCAATGATGGGCAATAGCAACGGTGCAGAGAAACGGCTAGCATAATAGACGCGCCATCCCCCTAGCCAACCAATCCCATCCTGTAGGGCAACCGCAGCTAATCCAGAGACTAGGCCGATTAAACAGGCTTCAAGAATGGCAAAACGCTTGGATTGGGTGAGGTAGCGGAGGGGTTGCAATGCCGGACTTGACCTCATCTGAGACAGTCTACGGGCGAAGGCTTATGGGGACCCTCGCTTGGGCAGTATCGATGAATCCAAACCTGTGAGACGTCAGGATCAGGACATAATGGATTGCCCCAGATTGCTCCATTGAGGCCAATTCGCATTTGTGCACCCATCGGGGATGCGATCGCATCCCCAATGCCAGGATCACACAACGCCGAAAACCCCATCTTGATGCCCGTTGAGCCGTGATTGGTGAGACTACGCGGGAGAAAGAGACCCCACTCGCAGAATGCTCTAGATATCTTTGCCCCGCAGTGCAATTATTCTACCGTGGCTGTTACGGCTTAACCGCATCTTGTCGTTGTTGGGGATTAAAGTACTCACTGAGGCCTTCGCTGGCTAAAGATAGTCCCACTGAGAGTAAAGCCATTGCTAACCCTGGGAAGAGAGTCGTCCACCACACTTCTCCCGTAAATCCCTCCAAGGCAACCTTAAGGTCATACCCCCATTCTGGGATTTCAGCAGGTAAGCCTAACCCTAAAAAGCCAAGGGCACCCAGCGTCAGTACTGAATCGGCAGCATTGAGAGAAAACAGCACGGGCACACTTTGAATCACATTCCCAAAGAGATACCGAGAAATAATTCGCCAGGGCGAGGCGCCCAAAGCCCTCGCCGCCTCCATAAACAACTCCGTTTTAATGCTTACCGTATGGTTACGGACAACGCGATAGTACTTGGGAACATAGGCTACTCCCAGCGCGGCAGCAGCACTCGGAACCCCTCGCGCGGCTTCACCAATTGAAAAAGACAAGGTCACTGCAATTAGAAGACCAGGAATCGCGTAAATCGAGTCCATCAAGAAGAGTAAAAAGCGATCCACCCACCCGCCGAGATAACCACTTAGCAGCCCCAATATGACGCCAAAGACAACGCTAAATAGGGTGGCCGCTACGACAACCTGTAAAGCGGCTCGGGCACCATAGAGAGTGCGAGCAAACACGTCATAGCCCAGCTTGTCGGTCCCAAACCAGTGCTCAGATGAAGGAGGACTGTGGGGATTATTGTCCAGAATACTGGTTGGGGTCGGGTCTTGAATCCAATTCCACTGTTCTAAGGTCGGTGCAAGCACGGCAATCACGACAAAGAAAAGCGTAATCAGAATTCCCGCAACCATTAACCAAAAAGATAAACTGGCGCGACGCGGAAACCGAAACAACTGTGGCCAGAGTTTAGTCGAGGTCATGGGCAAAATTGATATTCAGCGGACGATGCACCAAGATTGATACAAAAAACAAGGTAAATGTTACAAAAGTTCTGATTCTTTGGGCGATTTTAGGGTACACTCTAGACCACATTCCCCTGCAAATTTTGGTGTGGTGTAGGCTATTGAATACTCTAAAAACCGTTTCTTCCCCCGTTAGCATAGTGGATCAACCTGCCTTGGCAAAATCGCAATCCTCGATCCTGGAAATTTGGGGAGGAACGCCGCTGGAAGGCAAAGTCAAAATCAGTGGTGCCAAAAACTCTGCATTAGTCCTTATGGCTGGCGCCCTTCTGTGTTCAGAGCCCTGCCGCCTCCAAAATGTTCCCTCCCTAGCGGATATCCAGGGAATGACCAGGATTCTTGAATCCCTGGGGGTCAAGATTAAGCAAAGCATCGACACATTAGAACTTGATCCCACGAATCTAACCTCCACCGATGCCCCCTATGAACTCGTCAGCAAATTGCGGGCCAGCTTTTTTGCTATTGGTCCATTGCTTGCGCGTATGGGAGTGGCGAAAGTCCCTCTTCCAGGAGGCTGTGCCATTGGTGCCCGCCCGGTCGAAATCCATGTTCGAGGGCTCAAGCAACTGGGGGCACAAGTGTATATTGAACATGGTGTAGTGCATGCCTATGCGTCTCAGCTGAAGGGAGCCAAAATTTATTTGGACTACCCCAGTGTGGGCGCAACTGAAACCTTAATGATGGCTGCAACCCTGGCTGAAGGTGAAACCATCCTAGATAACGCTGCCCAAGAACCGGAAGTGATCGATCTCGCTAATTTCTGTCGTTCTATGGGAGCGAAAATCTCCGGTGCAGGCACCAAAACAATCACTATCTCTGGCGTTCCCAATCTACACGCCACGGATTATGATATCGTTCCCGATCGCATCGAAGCAGGGACCTTTCTGATGGCCGGAGCGATTACGCATTCCGATATCCTTCTAGAGTCTGTCGTCCCCGAACACCTAAGTGCTGTAACCGCCAAGCTCAAAGAAGTTGGCTTCCAACTTACGCCTGATGCCAATCGTGGCTTGAGAATCCAATCCAAAGGAGTCCATACAGGAACTGAAATAGAGACACTACCCTATCCAGGTTTCCCGACCGATCTGCAGTCACTTTTTATGGCCCTTCTTACCTTGAGTCAAGGCAGTAGTGTAGTAACAGAGACTGTATTTGAAAACCGCCTCGGTCATGTTCCTGAATTGGTTCGGATGGGCGCAGATATTAAAGTTAAGGGCAATGTTGCTGTGATTCAGGGCGTACCCTTCTTATCTGGTGCCCCTGTCACTGGGACTGATTTGCGGGCAACGGCGGCATTGGCTGTTGCGGCTTTAGCGGCCAATGGAAAAACCAGTATTTCCGGTTTGCAACATTTGGATAGAGGGTATGCCAACTTTGAGCAAAAGTTGCGAGATTTGGGAGCCCGGATTGAGCGAGTCCCAACTGTAGAAGCCTAGAGTCCAAATTGCGCCTTATCGTACGTTGAACTCAACCCCCGAGTCCCTATCCCATGTCTACTCGGGAGTAGGGTATCCTGCCAAAGTCGCAGCTAGACCACCCCAATATCCTCATACCAAAGTTGAGGCGCACCTTTAATAAAATCTTTCATCATCTGGATACAGGCCAGATCATCCAGCACCGTGAGGGTAACGCCATGGGATTGAAGCAATGCTTCTTCTCCCATAAAGGTTTGATGTTCTCCAATCACCACATTGGGGATTTTATAAAGCAAAATAGCCCCAGAGCACATGCTGCAAGGAGAAAGCGTGGTGTATAACGTCACGTCTTGATAAAACGAAGCCGGTTTACGGCCAATCGTTTCTAAGGCACTCATTTCAGCATGGAAGATGGCACTGTTCCGCTGCACTCTTAAATTATGACCACGACCGACAATGGTTTCACCTTTCACCACAACTGAGCCAATGGGAATACCTCCAGCAGCAAGTCCTAGCTTGGCCTCTTGGATGGCTGCCTCCATAAATGGGTCGTGAGTCATCATCTTTTAGTGTGTTTATACAAGGATTGGTGTGCTCATATAAAGACCATCCCGAGTTTAAGCACTTCAAGATCCATATCGACTCAAAGCCTCAAAACTGCTGATATTAGGGCTGGAACCATCTAACCTTTAAGCTTTTTAGCCAGCATCTGATTCGTGGCTTTCGGATCTGCTCGCCCGCTGGTACGCTTCATCACTTGTCCCATAAAAAAGCCCTGCAGTTTAGTTTTTCCGTTGCGGTACTGCTCTAGTTCTTGGGGGTGATCGGCCAATACTTCATCAATCAGAGACTCCAGAGTAGCAGCATCCGAAATCTGCGTGAGCCCTTTCTTCTCAACTAACTTTTTAGGAAAACCGCCTTTGGTCAGCAGCTCTGGCAATAGCTCTTTCGCAATTTTGCCACTGATGGTGTTGGCTTCGATCAGTTGAATCAGTTCTGCTAGTGCTTCTGGGGTGAGGGCAATATCGGTAATGGATAAGTTTTCGTTATTTAAATATCCGGTAATATCTCCCATAATCCAGTTAGCGGCTTGTTTAGCGGCAGCCCCTGCCCCTAAGGTTGTTTCAAAATATTGGGAAATCCCATGATCATCGGTGAGGATGCGGGTGTCATAGGGAGACAGTCCAATTTCTTCTTCATACCGATGGCGTTTGGCTGCAGGGAGTTCGGGCAACTCGGATTGCCATTGCTTCAGCAGACTGGGGGCAACTTCAATGGGCGTCAGGTCTGGCTCAGGGAAATACCGATAGTCACTGGAGCCCTCTTTACTGCGCATGCTAATGGTGCGTTGTGCCCCTTCTTCCCACAGTCGTGTCTCTTGAAGAATGGGCTCACCCGATTCAATGGCTTCGACTTGACGAGCAATTTCGTAATCAATGGCTCGCTGAATGGCACTAAAGGAGTTCATATTCTTGATTTCTACTTTTGTGCCAAATTCCTTTTGGCCCCGAGGACGCACGGAAATATTGACATCACACCGCAGCGAACCTTCTTGCATATTGCCGTCACTAACACCAAGATATCGGACAATACGCCGCAGCTCTTGGGCATATTCAGCCGCTTCTACCCCCGTGCGCATATCTGGTTCCGAAACAATTTCAATCAGAGGAACCCCGGTTCGATTGAAATCAACGAGGGAATGAGTGGACCCTGCCAGGCGATCGCTACCACCATGCACCAGTTTGCCCGCATCTTCTTCCATATGGAGACGGGTAATGCCAATCTTTTTGCGGGTCGCTTTCCCTTGCTCATCGACGATTTCAACTTCTAACCAACCATGCTCAGCAATGGGTAAGTCAAACTGAGAAATTTGATAGTTTTTGGGTAGATCGGGATAAAAGTATTGTTTTCGATCAAACTTACTGTATTTGGCAATCTCACAGTTGAGGGCACGTCCCGCCTTGACAGCGTATTCTAAAACGGTTTGATTGAGGACTGGTAACACGCCAGGCATCCCCATACACACGGAGCAAACTTGATGATTGGGATCCGCGCCAAAGGCCGTGGAGCAGTTACAAAAGATTTTGGTGGCAGTGCTGAGCTGGCAGTGGGTTTCTAAACCAATGACTGCTTCATATTCAGTCTTCGCAGGAGCCTTAGTGACCATGTAGCGTGTGCCTTAATGCAATAACTTCTCCCTATTCTAAAAGGTTTGGGGCGGAGAAGGACTTGCAGGTGCGATCGCACCCGGTATAACGCTGCATTCTCCCCACAACCCATGGCATCATCCTGATCGCAACTCGCTTGGGGAATCTCCCCAAGCGTGAGGCACATCCTCTGTTTTAGATCAGTTTGACGGCTTTGAGCCCGTAGTATAGGCCCAGAGCGATCCCTGTAAACAGGCTGAGAAACAGGATGTAGGCAATAAAACCCATGGTGATACCTCATAACTACAATTGGAAAGCGACAGTAGAAAAGTCCCTACCCTTGAGTAGCTTATCGGATGGCAATCCCACCTGTCCAAATTTGGCTAGCCCGAATCCTTACTTCCAAAAGAAGGACAAACCTAAATCAAGCATGTGCCTCGATAAATTCATTTAAGTCTTCAATGGTTCGGGTTAATTCAGCCTCAGTTGTGAGACGGATCCGATCATCTCGCACAGTAATCAAGACTTTTGCTGCAAAAGGGCTGGGCCAAATATTGGGGTTGCAAAAGCACTCAAAGAAGACGTCTCCGGTATATTGATATTCCATCGAAGGTTGGGGTTTTCCCTTCTCCCCAGGCGTTTGGGCCGCCACTGCCGCCAGACTTTTCTTTAGGGCCGCAATCTCAGCTTTGAACGCTTGGGCCGCTTCAGGGCTAAAACTAAACGTAACCGACCCTTCGACTAAATTTAACTTGAAGGCAGAAGACATAGCGGGGACAACCAATCAAGGTGACTGTGCTCTTCAATAGTACCTGGGGATGGACAGCTTATCTCTACGAAATTCGATACTGTATGGGAGAGTTGATAGCGTTTTTAAAATCAACCCAAGCCCGATTGCCAAGTATTAAGGACAGCTGTGACAGACTCCAGGCTTTACGGCGCGTATATTGTGCTCATGCTTAAGAGGAGCAACGCCCTGATTCATCAACGATTAAGGCCATTTTACCCATCTCTCTCTGAAGCGCTTACAGCATCTTTTGGCAAACAATCCCAACTTTAAAATATTGTCATAAATGCTGAATTTTCAGTTTTTTGGGAACATCCTAAGGATGAGGCACATCGTTCTAGGGGTAAAGAAAAATATGATGAAATGTGTCAAATATCCTCTAAGTTTCTTAATTTAATTAGCGATTAATCCCATAGAAGGATTAAATGGATGAATTATCAACTACGCCCCATTACAGAGATTGAGATAATTCAAGTCTGGTAAAAGACCGACTCCTTGGTGCTACGTTTTGATCTGTTTTGCTTACTGGAGAAGTTATATGAGTCACTCCCTTCGCACATTGTCTATTACGCTTGCTGTTGCCAGTAGTATAGGCTGTGCCGGATTCCTGTCACCCAACCGAGCAAATGCCCTCCCCACAAACTCTACCTCAACGGCATCTGCAAAATATACCTATAGTCCCCATCTCGTGCGTTTATACACCTACGAATGCACCAAAAAATTGCAGGAAGCGGAGGAAGAGATGGCTGATCAAGCCACAGAGATTTGCCAATGTTCTATTTCACAAATGCAGCAGCATCATCCGCAAATGCAAGCCATTCGTATCTTCACGAAAGCACAAGCCAGCATCAAGAGCGATCCCAAAGCTATGCCACCCGAATTGTCCCCGTACTTTACGCCTTGTATCTCTAAGCGCGGATAGTAGACTCTAATGCAAGCTCTATCAGCATAACCATTGTGGTGGAGCAGGAGACCTCTGATAAATAAGCCGAATCATCACATGTAAAGATGACAAACTTAAAGAATCATTCTGGCAAATTAGTCTGTTAAGGCAATAGGATGCTTCCTTCAGAGGTTGGCACCCTGTGTGGTGGATCCGGTAGTTGGGTATTTGAGTCCCTAGCAGAGCACCTGTCACTGGTTTTGTCAGTTGAGGTCGTTCAGTATCCAGCCCAATTTAACTATTTACTTGCCTACGATCAACTGGACGAGATTATAGAAAACGCTTGGTTTATTCCGTTTGAGGGAATCCATATTGCATCAGACAAACGTTTGGTTGCGAAGAGTTTTCACACTGCGAATGTTTGGTCGCCTAAAACGCTGCTCTGTTAGCTCACACTTTTTGAAGGCGCTTTGAAGAATACTAATTCCCGCCGAGCCATTTTTGAGCGTTGAGTCGTTGAATTACCCCAAATACGAGTAAGTCGAGAGTGATCTTCCGCTCATCGCCTAAAAAGGGTTCGATGGTGCTGGGGTTGCTACCCGTATTCGACCAGGAAAAAGCGCGTTGCTTTTTGATATCGCCTTCTGGGAAGTACACCGTAAACTGGCGAGTGCCGTTTAACCATTCGCCGGTGATATTGTTATCGGCAAAGTTTAGCTGTAGATCGCTAATATCTTTAGCAGCTAAGGCTTTCTCTAGGGCTGGAAGGTAATCTTGCTGAATAAACTCGGCAAAGGGCTTATCTTCCAGCTTGGGCTTTTTCTCTTTGGGTTTCGCTGCAGGTGCTGCGTCAGCGGCTTTCTTGTCTGCTTCTGCCATAGGTTTGTTGGTTTACCCCCCTGCGATCGCAGGAATGATACTCACTTCATCACCGTCTTTAAGGGCCGTTTGTTGCCCTTCTAAAAAACGGATATCTTCATTATTTACATAAAAGTTGACGAAGCGGCGCAATTCTCCCTGCTCATCACAGAGACGGGCTTTAATTCCGGGGCAATTTTGCTCCAAGGACTCCAGCAATTCACCGATACTACCGCCGTCGCATTCGACGGTGGCCTGATTTTTGGTCAGCTTTTGCAGCGGGGTAGGGATAAGGACTGTAACGGACATAGGGATCAACTGAAAATAAAGAAACAACTTAACCAGTCAGCAATCTAAACGAGCACAGGTTGCCAATCCAACCGATCGAGGGTGCGAGACCGCTCTAGGGCGCGCTCAAAGCTATCAAGTTTAGGCTCAATTGCAAAGGGCTGCCCAATATAGCCTTGGACTGCTTCTTGAGTCTTGAGGCCATTGCCAGTAATGTACACCACGGTCTTTTCATCGGGGTTAATCTTGCCAGCGTCCACAAGCTTCTTAAGGACGGCGATGGTGGTTCCACCGGCTGTTTCCGTAAAGATGCCTTCGGTCTCCGCCAGTAACTTCATGCCTTCGACAATCTCAGCATCGGTAACCGACTCAATCGTGCCATTGGTCTTCTTGGCAATATCGATGGCATACACCCCATCCGCCGGGTTACCAATGGCAATGGATTTAGCAATCGTGTTGGGCTTGACGGGATTTATAAAGTCGCGATCTTCTTTGTAGGCCTGAGCGATGGGAGAGCAGCCTTCCGCTTGGGCACCGCTAAACCGAACCGCTTTGTCATCGACCAAGCCATTGTCGACGAATTCCCGGAAGCCCTTATAAATCTTGGTGAACAACGATCCCGAAGCCAGTGGGGCAACAATGTGATCTGGCAGTTCCCAACCCAGTTGCTCCGCCACTTCATAACCAAGGGTTTTGGACCCTTCGGAATAGTAAGGACGTAGATTGATGTTGACGAAGCCCCAACCGTGGGTGTTGGCGACTTCTGAACAGAGGCGATTGACCTGATCGTAGTTGCCTTGAACTGCCATCACCGTTGGACCGTAGATGAGGGTACCCATGACCTTACCCGCTTCTAAGTCCGCTGGAATAAATACACAACAATCGAGGCCCGCACGGGTTGCGATCGCAGCCGTAGAGTTTGCCAAATTACCGGTACTGGCACAGGACACGGTAGAGAACCCCAATTCTTGGGCCCGAGTTAACGCTACCGATACCACCCGATCCTTAAAGCTGAGGGTGGGCATGTTGACGGCGTCGTTCTTGATATAAAGATTTTCCAGTCCCAATTGCCGTGCCAATCGATGAGACTTGAGCAAAGGGGTCATCCCTGTTCCCACATCAATCGGGTTATCCGTCTCAACAGGCAAGAAGGAGCGATACCGCCAAATCGAGTTAGGACCGGCTTCAATACTCTCGCGAGTAATGGGTTGGCTGAGGCGGCTGAAGTCATAGCTGACTTCTAGGGGACCAAAGCAGTATTCGCAAACGTGGGTGGCTTGCAGTTCATACTCAGCGCCACATTCTTTACATTTCAGTGCTTTCAGCGCAGAGCCGTGGGATTGATTGGCCAGGGTTTGAGTCATGGGTTTAGCAACTTCGATAGGAATACGTCAACAACGCATCTGTTCAATTCGCTAGATGCTAACACAGGGGCAAAACACCGTCAAATATACCAGACTATTTTAGTCGGGTATAGCAAAAATCCTTTCTATTCTTCGACTGCAGGAATATCTAAACAAACGGCAAACATCTCTGCTAGGGACGCTCGGGCTTCCTCTTGTTGGGCTTCATCCATCTCATCCTTCACTTCGTTGAGCATGATTTCGTAGAGTTCGAGCAACGGATGGGCATAGTCCCGCTGTTGTTGATCGGTTAGGTGAGGCTTTAACAATGTGAATAGAGTTATGGCTTCCAAAACCCAGTTAGAGACCTTTTGCTGTAGCTTTTCTGAATCTTCTTCGTTGTCTAGTTTCTCCATCTCGGCATAGAGAAAGTCCAATAACCCTCCGACCAGTCTTTCTCGATCTTGGGGACGGTAATCCTGTAGATATTGCGTCAGCCAGGCTTGAAAGGTCTGATCATTCTCTTGAATTTTGGCTTCAGAGAGTTCAGTCTCTGAATCATTAGAATGGCTAATCTCTTTTAATTTTTGCTCCCAAGCCTGGCAGAACTTTTGAAAATGATCTTCGAATTGACGGTCTCCCTTAATCCGAATGAAGGATTCCTGGCCGTAAGTGCGTCCTAAAATTTGCTTGCGGCGCTTTGCTTCTCCCATGGTGATATGCCATAACTAACGTTCAATTCATAGTAAAGCAGATGCCTCAGAACCTTTGAGGTTAGCCAAACCAATCTATATCTATAATGGACCCTAAAATTCGGACAGGTATCTAAGCTCTGAATCCTTCAAAAAATGATAGGAGTGATTCATGAGTAAGAAACGAAAACAATACAG
>NZ_JANQOP010000242.1 GCF_028285745.1 Acaryochloris sp. IP29b_bin.137
AATTTTGAAGTTAACCGGTAAAATCCACAAGATTGGTGAAGTGCACGAAGGTGAGGCCACCACTGACTTTATGGAGCAGGAGCAAGAGCGGGGCATCACCATTCAGTCTGCTGCCACCTCCTGTGAGTGGAAAGACCATCAGCTCAATATTATTGACACCCCTGGACACGTGGACTTCACGATTGAAGTGTATCGCTCCCTTAAGGTTTTGGACGGCGGCGTTGGCGTTTTCTGTGGATCGGGTGGGGTTGAACCCCAATCCGAAACCAACTGGCGCTATGCCAACGACTCTAAAGTTGCTCGGATTATCTATGTCAACAAGCTGGACCGGATGGGTGCTGACTTCTATCGCGTCGTTGACCAGGTGGAAAATATTCTAGCGGCCAAGCCTTTGGTCATGACCCTGCCCATCGGTACTGAAAATGACTTCGTCGGTGTGGTGGATGTCCTGACAGAGAAAGCTTGGGTTTGGGACGACTCCGGTGATCCCATGAACTATGAAATCAAGGACGTTCCCGACGATCTGAAGGACGACCTAGCGACCTACCGCGAACAGCTAATCGAGATGGCTGTTGAGCAAGACGATGACTTGATGGAGCGGTACCTCGAAGGCGAAGAGATCAGTATTGAGAACCTGAAGCGCTGTATCCGTAAGGGAACTCGCGACTTGGCTTTCTTCCCCACCTACTGTGGTTCCTCCTTTAAGAACAAAGGGGTTCAGCTTGTTCTGGATGCGGTGGTTGACTATCTACCGAACCCGAAGGAAGTCAATCCTCAACCTGAAATCGATTTAGAAGGTAACGAGACCGGCAACTTTGCTGTGGTTGACCCCAATAATCCGATGCGGGCGTTGGCCTTCAAGATTATGGATGACCGCTTTGGTGCCCTCACCTTTACCCGAATCTACTCCGGTAAGATTTCCAAAGGTGATACGGTTCTCAATACCGCTACGGGTAAAACCGAGCGAATTGGTCGCTTGGTGGAAATGCATGCCGACTCTCGGGAAGAAATCACCTCTGCCCAAGCCGGAGATATCGTGGCCATCGTCGGTCTAAAGAATGTGCAGACGGGACATACCCTCTGTGATCCGAAAGAGCCTGCCACTTTGGAACCGATGGTCTTCCCCGATCCGGTGATCTCTGTTGCGATCGCACCCAAGAAAAAAGGCACCGACGAGAAGCTGGGCATGGCCCTCAGCAAAATGGTCCAGGAAGATCCCTCTTTCCGCGTCGAAACCGACCAAGATAGTGGTGAAACCATTATTAAAGGGATGGGTGAATTGCACCTCGACATTAAAGTCGATATCCTCAAGCGCACCCACGGTATTGAAGTCGAAGTGGGTAAACCTCAAGTGGCTTATCGAGAGTCGATTACCAAGCGTCTCGAAGATAGCTACACCCACAAGAAACAGTCCGGTGGTTCCGGTCAGTACGGCAAGATCGAGTATGTTCTCGAACCCGGCGACCCTGGAACAGGATTCGAATTCGAATCTAAGGTCACAGGTGGTAACGTTCCCCGTGAATTCTGGCCTGCGGTGGAGAAGGGCTTTGGCAATAGCCTTGAGAAAGGTGTGCTGGCAGGCTTCCCCTGCGTTGACATGAAAGTCACTCTCACCGATGGGGCCTACCACCCTGTCGACTCTTCGGCGATTGCCTTTGAAATTGCGGCGAAGGCGGCCTATCGTCAGTCGGTTCCTAAGGCGGGTCCTCAATTGTTGGAGCCGATCATGAAGGTCGATGCCTTTACTCCTGATGATCACGTGGGTGATGTCATTGGTGACCTGAACCGTCGCCGCGGCATGATTAAATCCCAAGATGCCAATCCTATGGGGGCCAGAATTAAAGCTGATGTGCCCTTGAGTGAAATGTTTGGCTACATTGGTGACCTGCGAACCATGACCTCCGGTCGGGGCCAGTTCTCTATGGAGTTCTCTCACTATGCTGCTTGTCCGACCAATGTGGCAGAAGAGGTGATTAAGGAAGCCAAAGAGCGCCAGGAAGCAAAGGCATAACCACAGCAGTCTCAATAAACAGCAATCGACATGCTCTTTGAAAGAACATGTCGATTGCTGTTTTAAGCCAGCCTGAGGCACGAGATATCATAGTGGGGAACCCAGCAAAATAGCTTTGTTAAAGAGGTGTCTATGACAACGACCCTCCCCACTGTAGACATATCAACCATTACAACCGAAACCCTGACGATATTAACGGGGATTAGTTGGGATACCTATGAGCGCTTATTAATAGAAACGGGGGCAGAGCGTCATCAAAGATTTGCCTATAACAACGAACGGTTAGAAATTAGGGTTCCCCTCGCCAGTCATGAAGAGCCTACACGGCTATTGGATGACTTTGTGGCGGTTTTGGTGGATTCATTAGGCATAGAGCTACGTAAGCTCGGTTCACTCACCCTCAAAAATACCCAACAGCAAAAAGGGTTAGAACCCGATTGTTGTTTCTATATTCAAAATGAGGCAGAGGTTCGCGGCATTGACACCTTAGATTTTGCCGTTCATCCCCGCCTGATTTAGTCGTGGAGGTTGATAATACGAGCCAATCCTTGGATAAATTCCCCATCTATGTGGCGTTAAAGGTATCAGAGATTTGGCGGTTGCGGAATAATACGCTGATGATTTACGGATTGGATACTCAGGAGCTGGCTTACAAAACACAAAGTGAAAGTATTGCCTTTCCTGGATTACCCATCACTGAAATTCCTCAATTTATCCTCAAGGCTAAACAGGATGGGCAACGATCAGCCATTCGAGCCTTTCGGCAAGCTGTTCAGGACGCCCAGAAAGACTGTCTATAACTTACTCAACCGTCCATTTCCCATTGGCAGAAAAGTTAACCTTAACCGTCCCACTTTGAGTCTGGAGCCAGCCTTGACGATGCCAGCTGACTAGAAGCGAGCGTTGTTCGATCGCCGCTTCAGCCGTACCTATATTGATCGGATTGCTGGCATTACTCATGGTAATGCTGAGAGTTGGATCAGCTTTTACCACCTCAACCGCCGCAGAGGTGAGATAAACATGATTTTTGGGTTTTATACTCTTCCACACTAAACGCAGCTCTGCTTGGGACTCCCCTAAACCAAAAGTTGCCTGATGTTGCGTTTCTTCAGGCTCCTGCACACTAGATTGATCGGGCTCCTGTTCGTACTCAGAAAAGGTGAAGGGTTGCCCCAATGGCCCAACTGGCGTACTAGGAGCACCACAACCAACCAGTAAGGTTCCGACTAACATAAGGGAGCCCAACGTCGATCCAGGACAAGAGGAGAAGCGTGGGATCTGGGACAGCCCAGCGCGCATCAGCAAGCCTCCTACTCTTTGGTGAGCGTTCTAATAGTCAGCACTTGGGGGGGCGTGGAATCTGGCGGATAGAGAAATTCAACATTGACCAACTTCTGTTGTTTCGGATCGATGGGAAGCGTCAGTAGCGCTTTGCCGCGTTGACCCCGCCGTTGCACCAAATGAAAGAAGCGCCTTTGCGCCTTGCCAAAGGTATCGGTATAGCTCAGCTTTACCGTCCCTCGGAAAAAGGCTGGTCCAGTTGGCCGCTTCAAGAAACGCAACCCTTTTTGGGTCAACTCATCTTCTTTAATGGGGGTTTGCAAAGATAGAGAAATTTTTTGGGGCTCTTTGGTGGCGTTGTTTAACGGTAGATCCAATTTATATCGCAACCCATAATTACCGTGGGATTTATAGGCCGTATCTTCATAGCGAACCAGCATCGGGGCACTTTGAATTTGCCCGGTGCCCAGGGTGCCCCGATCGAGGGAATTGATGACATAGGAAAAAGCTTTACCAGGCTTCGGAATATCCAACTTGTCATCCCCTGGCTTATTGGTCACCTTAGCTTTCCATTCTGAGCCTTGAGACACGCCCGCCACTCTCCCATAGAAAAACTTCTCGACCTTAGAGTCGGGTGGCGTTGGCGGTTGATCTCTGGGCGAAACCAAACTGCCCTTGGTCAACGTTTGCTTCCAGTCATCCAAAAGCGGAGCCTGAAATTTCCATTTCGAGGGCGATCGAGCATATCGCGTCATGCTAGCAGCGTAGAGTTTGCCGTTGGTCCAGAGGCGCAGCCAAGTGGTACGACTATTGCTGGGTGGCAGTTGCAAATTAACCAGCATCTTACTTTCCCCCGGCGGAATGACCAAAGTCGTTTTCCACCCGTCTTGCCGTTGCCGACGTAAAACATCACCGGCTGTCCGACTTCCAGGCCCAGAATAGACATTGCCGCCTGGATCGGCCTTATGAGCAGGTAGATCGACAAAGGGGGCTTGAGACTGGCTGAGATAGCTATTGGCTTGCAACACCAACACCTTGGCAGGCTTGCTGGTGGGGTTATGCAACAATACTCCGAGATAAAGGGGACGCTTTCCTTTTTTAGAGTCGATGCGAGTCACATGATGGGCAAATACATCAAATCGACCGGATAAGGCATAGTTTAAATGAGCCTGAGGAGACTGCTTTCCAGTTCCTGGAAAGGTGGAAAGAAGAATTCCTTCAGTTTTGACAATTTCTGGGCTATTGCTATTAAAAACGGGAAATTTATCTAGTTTTCCCGGTAATGACCTTACTTCCTGGGGGATGACCACTTCAGATGCAGCGGCAATTGTATTTGCTTGAGCGAGAAGTAGGGTAGACAGGAAAAATGACATAAATCAATCAATACAATTGGGCGAGTAAATTCTACCAGCCCATGATCCCTTCCTTGAAGATCGATAGGCCGCTTTGGGAGATGACCTATCCTTAACGAATAATTTGAGCGAGTAGGGCTTCAAAGGACCGCCGTTCATTGGGGCTACCCACTAAAAGCAATCGATCCCCCGCTTCTAGCAGCGTCTGTGCGTGAGGATATCGAAAGATGCGCTGACCCCGTCGCACGGCCATAATCGTTGCGCCTGTGCGGCTACGAATCTGCGTTTGGGCAATGGTTTGATGAATAAAAGGGGAGTTGGGCTTCAAAGTATACCAACGGCCTTCGAGGCCTTCAACCACTTTGCCAAGTTCAGGAGGGATGCGATCGCCAAGCTGTTTCGGCACAATTTCCCGGTAGTGACCCGCGCGGTAAGTATTGGCAATCGTTTGTACCTGCTGAATTGGGTCCCCTAAGTTGAGCAGCACATGGGCTCCCATTTCTAAAGATGCTTCAAATTCTGGCTGCACCACTTCTTTGGCGCCCAGTTGGTAGAGGACATCAATTTCTTGAATCGCATGAGCCCGAACCGTGACATCTAGGCCAGGGACCATGCTTAAGGCCCGCTTCAGGGTTAACCGAGTGGCTAACGGGTCGGGTAAGGCAATGGCTAAGACGCGGGCTCGATCGAGTTTGGATTTACGCAAGACGAGTTCACTGGAGGCATCGCCGAATAGATAGGGGAGCTTCTGGTCTCGCAGAGTTTGGAGAGTGGCTTCGTTATTCTCAATGACGAGGACGGGATGGCGTTGCGATCGCAACATCCGCACCAAGGTTTGACCCACCCGACCATAGCCCGCCACCACACAATGGCCCGTTAAGCCCTCTGGAATCGCTACTTCCCGGGGACGTTGGGCATAGATAAACCAGCGACCAATCCCAGGGACACGCTCTAGATAACCGGAGAGACGAGCTGACAGCTTAAACACAAACGGGGTGATCAGTAGCGTAATCGCCGTTGTCCCCACCATCAAACCATAGAGCTGATCGGAGAATAGCTCTAGCTCGACCGCTACGCCTGCTAGAACAAAGGAAAACTCACCAATTTGATTAATGCCCAGGCCCACCTTAAGGGCCGTTCTGAAGGCATAGCCAAACATCACCACCAATGCCATCACAATCAAGGCTTTACCCACCATCACAATCGCCACCAAGCTGAGGAGCGTGCCCAAGTTTTGGACGAGAAACAGCGGGTTAATCAGCATGCCGATGGAGGCAAAAAACAAGGTGGCAAAGACATCCCGCATGGGCAAAATACTTTGGAGGGCATGGTCAGCATATTCCACCTGAGAGATCATTAGCCCAGCCACAAACGCCCCCATTTCAATTCCTAACCCCATGGAGGCCGTTGCTAAGGCCACCCCCATGCACAAAGCCACAACGCTGAGAACAAACAGTTCCTGCGACCCAGTGCGGGCCACCTTCTGCATCAAAATCGGAACCACCTTGACGCCCGCAACGATAGCTAACAGGAAAAACAAGACCGTTTTGAGCACGGCAATCAGCAAGGCTTGACCAATAGTGGCAACTGGCTGAGTCAAGATGGGCAACACCGCCAGCATCAGCCCCAAGCTCAGATCTTGAACAATCAAAATACCCAGCATGACCTGACCATGGACGGTCCGCATTTCATTGCGCTCAATGAGACTTTTGAGCACTACCGCCGTTGACGATAGGGAGAGCACCGCTCCCAGAAAAATCGCTTGGGGCAAGGTATCGACCCACTGGGTGAGATAGGCTAACCCACCGCCTAAAAGCGTGGTGAATAGAACCTGGAGGGTGCCGCCGCCTAAGGCAATTTTGCGAACTTTGAGCAGCTCACTCAGGGAAAACTCTACCCCCAGAGCAAAGAGCAATAAAACAACGCCCATCTCCGCAAAAAAGTCGATGGCGCCTTCCGCTCGGACCACGGCTAAACCTGAGGGACCGACTGCTAACCCTGCCAGTAGATAACCCAGCAAGGCAGGTTGTCCTAAGCGGGTAGTCAGATAGCCACCTACCGCAGCAGTGCCCAATACCGCTACCATATCGACAATTAGAGTGAGTTCTGCAGCCATACCTAACGCTAAGGTCCATCTGTGAAGACAGGTTACTCTATCATCAATCAGTTGGTCTGCTTATGTCTGTAAGATGCAAGCAGCATCGTTAATATACAATTCTGCACAAGCAATCAAGCTGTCTTCCTCTGGATTAAAATTCCATGAAAATTTTAGTTGGCAATGATGATGGTATTTTTGCGCCGGGAGTGCGGGCTTTAGCCAATACCTTAGCCCTTGACCATGAGGTTACCGTTGTTTGTCCCGATCGGGAGCGTTCAGCCACAGGGCATGGACTCACTATTCATCAGCCCATCCGCGCAGAACAGGTCCAATCCATGTTCGCCGATCAAGTATGTGCTTGGGCCTGTTCCGGTACCCCTTCCGACTGTATTAAGTTGGCCCTGGGAGCTCTCTTGGACAGTCCGCCGGATGTTGTGTTGTCTGGCATCAATCAAGGCCCTAACCTGGGAACAGACGTCTTGTATTCCGGCACCGTCTCTGCGGCGATGGAAGGGGTGATTGAGGGGATTACCAGTATCGCCTTTAGCTACGGTAGCTTTACGGATCGCCAGTTTCAGACGGCAGCTCATTTTGGTCGGCAGTTGGTGGCTCACCTGTTCCAAAATCCCTTGCCTAAGCCAATATTGCTTAATGTAAATGTGCCCGCTCTGCCCGCTGACCAGATTCAAGGGGTGGCGCTCACTCGACAGGGTATCCGTCGATACCATGACATATTTGAAAAACGTATCGATCCAAGAGGAAAAACGTATTATTGGCTCGCTGGCGAGGTGATGGAAGATCTGGAAGATGAAGGGGCCGCTGATCCCCGTCTCCTCACGGATGTTCAAGGAATGCGTCAAAGGCTCATTACGGTTACCCCCTTACAATATAATCTCACCGCTATTAATAGCCTTAACCCTTTGTCAGACTGGCTTACCCCCCTCCAACAGAGACAATTCGTGATTTGATCACACGAATTGTTCTTATTTGGGCTAAAATTCACAGAAACCCGCAGAAGTTTCACTGCTTCGATATGATTGGACTAACGGCCAATTCGGTCCAAGCCACCCACAAGCCATTTATGCAAGAAAAGCTTACCGTTCGCTTTTGGGGCGTCAGAGGCAGTATTGCTTGTCCAGGACTTCACACCGTTCGTTACGGTGGTAATACCCCCTGCGTAGAGGTGCAAGCGGGGCATCATAAGTTTATCTTTGATGGCGGGACGGGTCTTAGGGTCTTAGGCCAAGAGCTCTTAAAGCAGCTTCCAGTGGAAGCTCATATCTTCTTCTCCCATACCCATTGGGATCATATCCAAGGCTTTCCATTTTTTGCTCCCGCTTTTATGCAGGGGAATCAGTTTCATATCTACGGAACCCGAGGCTCTGATGGCAAGACCATCGAAAAGCGGCTAACGGATCAAATGCTGCATCCTAACTTCCCTGTTCCCTTGCAGATAATGGGAGGGAGTCTCAATTTTTATGATTTGGAAGTGGGACAAGTGGTTCAAGTTGAAGATATTACAGTTCGCAATGCGATTCTCAATCATCCTGGTGGGTCTATCGGCTATCGGTTGGAGTGGCAAGGGTTGACGGTGAGCTATGTGACCGATACTGAGCATTTCCCAGATGATTTAGACCCGAATGTGTTGGCTCTGGCGGATCAAGCCCATGTATTGATATACGATTCCACCTATACCGATGATGAATATTATGAAGCGGGGAATAGCAAGGTAGGCTGGGGACATTCCACCTGGCAAGAAGCGATTAAAATTGCTAAGGCCGCAAAGGTCGATCAGCTCATCCTTTTCCATCACGACCCCCTCCACAATGATGTGTTTTTGGATGATATGGGGCGTCAAGCGGGCCACCGATTTACGAATGCAGTTATTGCTCAAGAAGGCTTGAGCGTCACCCTAATGCCCAATGGTAAATCTTCTTTACAGTATGCCGAACTGGGTCGTGCTATTTCTTCGGTGCATGATTAAGGTGACGGTCCCAAACTGTGTCAGAATCTGAATTGTGTGGGTTACTTCATCATTAGAGACAGTCCGAACGCCAACGGTGATTGCCCTTGGCAACTTTGATGGCATTCATCAAGGCCATTGCCGCGTCATTCAATCCCTGATGTCGGCTCGTCCTGACTCAGCCCAAGTCACCGTCGTTGCTTTTGACCCCCACCCTCAAGCCTTTTTCTCGGGTGAGCATCAGCTCCTACTAACCCCGCCATCTGAAAAAGCACGGTTACTAGATCAACTCGGTGTGGATCAACTGGTTCTGATACCCTTCAACCAAGCCCTAGCCACCCTCAGCCCCCAAGCATTTGTGCAAGATATTTTAGTCGCCAAGCTCGACGCCCGATTTATCAGCGTCGGGTTTAATTTCTGTTTTGGCTGTCAACGGGCGGGAACAGCAGAAGACTTGGTGGCGATCGCAGGGCAGTATCAAATCCCCGTCTCCATCACCGCCCCCCAAACGAACGGTCCCGAGCCCATTAGCAGCTCTGCCATCCGCGAGGCGCTCCTCCAGGGAAATTTGGATAAAGCCCAGCAAATGTTGGGACGGGCTTACGATCTCACAGGCACCGTGGTTACGGGGCAGCAATTGGGACGCACCTTAGGCTTTCCTACGGCGAATTTGCAGGTGCCCACGGATAAATTTTGTCCTCGTACGGGTGTCTATAGCGTCAGCGTCACTAGCGAATGTTGGTCTCAACCCCAACCTGGGGTGATGAACTGGGGCTGCCGACCCACGGTAGATGGCCAGCAACCCAGCTTAGAAGTTCACCTGCTCGATTGGTCTGGGGATCTGTATGGGCATACTTTGACTGTGCATTTGCAGCAATTTCTGCGATCGGAACAAAAATTTGCTTCTTTAGCGGATCTCAAGGCCCAGATTCGGGCCGATTGTGAGATGGCTCGGGCATCCCTCGCAGCGGTTGTATAACCCATCCCCTTAGGTAGCTATGGTGAATACTCTGACTAGTGTCCGGCCTCAATTGCAGCGTCTACAAGAGAACCTCGGGACGACCATTGTGGGTAAGCATGAGGCTATTCAGTTAGTGCTGGTGGCCTTGCTGTCGGGAGGCCATGCCCTACTCGAAGATGTGCCTGGAGTCGGTAAAACCCTCCTAGCCAAATCCTTAGCTCGCTCGATTGATGGTCAATTTCACCGCATTCAATGCACCCCCGATTTACTTCCCAGTGATTTAACGGGGACCAATATTTGGAATCCCCAAGAAGGCAAGTTTGAATTTTTAGCCGGTCCCATTTTTGCCAATGTCTTGCTCACGGATGAAATTAACCGAGCCACCCCCCGGACCCAGTCTGCCCTCTTAGAAGTGATGGAAGAAGCCCAAGTCACCATTGATGGCGTGTCTCATCCCGTCCTCGAACCCTTTTTTGTGATTGCGACTCAAAATCCCGTTGAATATCAAGGCACATTTCCCTTGCCCGAAGCCCAACTCGATCGATTTGCTTTGGCATTAAGTCTAGGGTATCCCTCGGAGATGGAGGAGCTACAAATGCTGGAGCGTCTGCAGTCGGGCAAATCGTTTCAGACCTTACAGCCCTGCATTACCTTGGCGGAGGTCAAGCAGCTTCAGCAAGACTGTATCGCTATTCATGTAGAATCTTCAGTCCAACGTTATATCTTGGCGTTAGTGAGAGCCACGCGGGAACATGATGATATTACCCTGGGCATCAGCCCTAGGGGTACAATCACCCTGCAACGCACTAGTCAAGCCTTAGCTTTGTTAAACGGCAGAGATTACGTGCTACCGGATGATGTGAAATTTTTAGCGCCCCATGTCCTCCGTCATCGCCTGATTCCTGCTGCAGGACATTCTGCCCAAGGCATTGTGGAACAATTATTGAATTCAATTGCCATTCCCTAACGTGGTTGCGGCTATTGCCTCCCAAAGCCAGGTGGCACCATCTTTGGAACTGTCAAGAATAACTTCGCGTCAGAGAGAATGGCGTCACGGTATGTGCAGCAGGATGATTCTAGCCAGGTATTCGTCGATCTTGGCTATCT
This sequence comes from Acaryochloris sp. IP29b_bin.137, assembly GCF_028285745.1. Taxonomy (GTDB): domain Bacteria; phylum Cyanobacteriota; class Cyanobacteriia; order Thermosynechococcales; family Thermosynechococcaceae; genus Acaryochloris. The sequence goes on from NZ_JANQOP010000242.1 coordinate 10,774, forward strand.
AAGCTTGATTCATCCTTAAGCCCGCGCACAATCGATCCCCTCACATTTTATAAGTGGGGATGGATGCCTTTGCTAGCAGCGATCAATCTGATGGATTGCAGAGCTGTTGGCGTTGTGATCCGGTGAACGTTAGACGGTATTACATTCTTCACTCCTTTGCTGCCCCTATGACAAAAACATTCTCTTGGCTGCCGCCGCTTGCCCTCTGTTTGTTGGCGTTGCCCGCTAGCATCAGCGTTGCACCAGTGCAGGCGCAAGTCCCGGGTTTCTGCCATGCTCCACCTGGAGAAGCCAAAGCCAAACTCAAACTCCTTAGGGCCGCAATTGCTGGAGATGACGCTGCTCAGCGAGCCTATGATCAGCAAGTGGCTGAAGATGCCCGGGAACTGCAGCAATGCCGATCCCGCAATTGGCCTCGCAACCAGGCGATCTGGCTGCGGTTGCATGAATGTGACTTGGAGCCCGGTGTCCTCGATACACTGCTGGATCGAATTGTCAGCCGGGGCTACAACCAAGTCTATGTCGAGGTGTTTTATAACGGTCGGGTTCTCCTGCCCTCCGCCAATAACCCAACTACTTGGGCCTCAGAGATTCGCAATCCCAAGTATGCCAATCGAGATCTGCTGGCAGAAGCGATTAAGAAAGGGCGGGCAAGGGGTCTGAAGGTCTATGCCTGGCTATTCAGTCTTAATTATGGCCATCAATATGCTCAGCGTCCCGATCGGCAATCGGCCATGGCCCGCAATGGTTACGGTAAAACGAGTTTGACCCTCAACGATCATACAGATGCCAATATCACCCTAGACGGCGATTTTGATAATGCCTTTGTGGACCCCTATAGTTCTCAGGCCCGCCAAGATTATGCCCGGATGCTGCAAGCAGTATTACAGCGCCGCCCGGATGGCGTCCTTTTCGACTATATTCGCTACCCCAGGCAAAAGGGGGCAGCCTCGGTGAGCAGTAAGCTCAACGATCTATGGATTTTTGGCAATGCGGCTCAGCAAGCCCTGATTAACCGAGCCACCAATCAAAAAGGTCGGACGGTCATCCAGCGCTATCTTCAGCAGGGACGGATTTCGGCTGGAGAATTAAAAAGTATTGATGCTCAATACCCCCAGGAGAAAGCTGCCCTCTGGCAAGGCCGCAACATCCCTACAAGCAAGTTACCGCCGATTGATGTTCGCGCTAGGCGTCTCAACTGGGACTTATGGCTGCTCAGTGTCGCTCATGCTTATCAAGGGATTGTGGACTACCTCTCGATCTTTGCCACCACATCCATGCGCCAAGGCATTCCCGCCGGAGCAGCGTTCTTCCCGGATGCCAATCGCCGAATCGGAAAAGGCTATGACTCCAGAATGCAGCCCTGGCACCGCTTCCCCAAAAATATTGAATGGCATTCTATGTCCTATGGTACCTGTGGTGACACCAGCTGTATTGTTCAGCAAGTACAGGCGGTTCTAAAGCGGGCTACGGGTGCCCAAGTAAAACCCGTGATTGCCGGCCAATGGGGGCGAGCCTTTCGCAGTCGCCCCTCCCTAGAAGCTCAAATGGCGGCCATTCGTCGGGTTGCCCCGCAAATTACCACGGTCAGCCACTTTGACTTTTCCTGGCAAGATCCGCAATTTGCCAATGCGAGACGATCTTGTCGCGTTACCCTGCTGCCAGGAGAGGATACCCGCCAATTCTCGATTGCCCCCTAAGGATAGAGACTGCGACTATCCTGGTAAAGGAGACGCTTGCAGACAAACACCATGGAACACAGACAACCCATCCAAGTGATTGGGGGCGGGCTTGCAGGGACGGAAGCGGCTTGGCAAATTGCCCAAGCGAGATGGCCCGTGATCTTGCATGAGATGCGCTCGGTGGATGAAGAACGGCTGACACCTGCCCACCATACGGATCAGCTAGCTGAATTGGTCTGCAGTAATTCCTTTGGTGCACAAGCGAGCGATCGCGCCGCCGGATTGCTCCATGCGGAACTGCGTCAGCTCGGTTCCCTGATTATTCGCAAGGCCGATGAACATCAAGTTCCAGCTGGAGGCGCATTAGCCGTTGACCGAGGGGTTTTTAGTCGCGATCTCACCGAAACCTTAGCAGAACATCCTTGTGTCGAATTACGTCGGGGTGAAGTCCCCGCCTTACCCCCAGACGGCATTGTGGTGTTGACCTCAGGACCGTTAACCAGCGCGGCGTTAACGGAGAGCCTACACCAATTTACGGGCCAAGATTACCTCAGCTTCTTTGATGCTGCAAGTCCCATCATCGTGGGTGAATCCATTAATCGAGAGGTGGCATTTCTGGCCTCTCGCTATGACCGAGGCGAAGCGGCCTATCTCAACTGCCCTATGAATCGGGAGCAATATTTAGCCTTTTGGCAAGCCCTTTGTGCAGCAGAACAGGCTGGACTAAAAGACTTTGAAAAAGAAACCGCTAAATTCTTCGAGGGTTGCTTACCGATTGAAGAAATGGCCCGCCGGGGCGAAGACACCATGCGCTATGGTCCCTTGAAGCCTGTAGGCTTATTCGATGCCCGCTACGGCGACTTTAAAGCACCGGAAAACCAGAAATATCGTCCCTATGCCGTGGCTCAACTCCGCCAGGAAGATAAGGCGGGCAAGCTGTGGAATTTAGTCGGTTTCCAGACTAATCTACGCTGGGGGGAACAAAAGCGGGTGTTCCAAATGATTCCGGGGCTGGAGTCAGCAGAGTTTGTACGCATGGGGGTGATGCATCGCAATACGTTTATCAACGCGCCGGAGTTGCTCCATCCTACCTTGCAATTTAAGCAACGCCCCACCTTACTGGCAGCAGGACAGTTGATCGGCACGGAAGGCTATACGGCAGCGACGGCGGGGGGCTGGCTAGCGGGAACCAATGCGGTGCGATTGGCTCAAGGTCTGGAGCCTGTGGTCCTACCGACTACAACCATGAGTGGTTCTCTATTCGAATTTATTAGTTCGGCAGCACCGAAGCATTTTCAGCCCATGCCACCGAACTTTGGTATCATCCCTGATCTGCCTCAGCGGATTCGGAATAAGCGCGAGCGTTATGGAGCGTATCGCGATCGCGCCTTAGCCGATTTAACCGCTTGGATTGCGGAACCTTCCCTCTTTCGACCAGCGATCGCTGCCAACTCGTTCAGTCTATAATCTAGCCAGACTCTCAGCAATTCTCTTTTGTTCACATTTTCAGAGACGGTACAACTCTACTCGAAACATACCTATTAACTCGAAATACACCTATTGAATAGGAAGAAAGATTAGGAATGCTAAAAATTGTTCCACAGTGGTTTTTCTGTCCGGCCTTTCAAATCCTTTTGCCAAAAGGCATAGAAGCCTAACTTGATAGAAGAGGACGGAAATTGGGGAATCTTAGCAGTAGCGATCTGCGTGGTCTGCATCTCTGCCACGACGTCACCCCATCACCGCCTGCAAAGGAAGCAAAATGAACCTTTATGACATCCGCCAAAATCAACGCATTTCTAAGGCTCAGGCAGAGAATAAGCGTACCGCTCGCAATGTTCAAGAAAGCCAAGAATCGATTGAAGAGCTGCGTCAATCTGTCCAAAAACTGTCTTTAGTCTGTCAAGCCATGTGGCAGTTATTACAGACCACCTCAGGACTTTCAGATCAGGATCTGCTAGAAACATTACAGAGCATAGAACAAAAGAATGCAGCTCAAAACTGTTCCAAATGTGGACGAGTTCAGCAAAGCAAAAAGCCCCATTGTCTCTACTGCGGCACTGCATTTCCTGAGGAAGCCTCTACCATGAGTTGTTTTAAAGTTTGAGCAAACCCATCTCGGCTGGAGGATGGCTAGCGGGGACAAATGCAACGTCCAAAGCCTGTGATGCAAACCACTATAATCATGAGCGATTCCTTGCTTGAATTCCTTCGTAAGGCACCTTTCATCCTATGCTTCCCAATTGAGCCGGTTTGGAATCAGCGAGAGCGCTGTGGTGTGTCTTTCGATGATGATATCGCCTTACTGATGCTTACTACCTTGCAATACATAGATTGAGAATGGTTATATCTCTGGCAAAATAAATAATTAGGCCAGTAGATGGATCAGAATATGAGTCGCTTCTTAATTCTTGTATATGGCATCTGTTCCTACATTGTGGGTTTGGGTGGGCTAATCTTCTTTATCCTTTTTATCGGGGGTTGGGACTTCCTTCCCATCCATATTGACTCGGGTACGCCTGGTCCACTAGGCATTGCATTACTAATTAATGTCGGGTTAGTGCTGTTATTCGGTCTGCAACATTCTGTGATGGCCCGTCCGGGTTTTAAGGCGATATGGACTCAAGTGATTCCCAAGGCCGCAGAACGCAGCACCTATGTTTTACTCTCAGGGGTTATTTTGTGCCTGATCAGTTTGTACTGGCAAGCGCTCCCAGGCACTCTCTGGCATATCGATTATCCAATTCTCCGAACGGCTATCACAGTGGTCCAGTTACTAGGTTGGACTTTGCTGGTCATGGCCTCGTTTGTAATCAACCACTTTGAATTGTTTGGCTTGCAGCAGGTCTATTTCAATTTTGTGAATCAGCCAGAGCCAACCCCCACTTTTACCGATCGTTTTCTCTATAAACTGGTGCGCCATCCGATACAACTCGGTGTGTTAATCGGCATCTGGTTTGCACCGACAATGACTTTAACGCATCTGATGTTATCCACGACGATGAGCGTTTATATCTTCATCGGTCTTTACTATGAAGAGCGGGATTTAATGGCGACCTTAGGGCAGGAGTACAAAGACTATATGGGGCAGGTCTCCAGACTCCTGCCGCTTCCGACAAGGTCTCCCTCTGCGAAATAGCGGTCCTTTTGCAGAGAGATTGCGCTGTATGGCTTGTGATCAAAGGCTCACAAACATCATCACTGAAGATCAGGCCGTCACAATACCATGATCAATCAACTGCTGGAACATCTCCGTCAGAGAAGTGGCAAGAGGGCGATAGGTGAGTCCTAGCTCACGAATACTCTTGCTGTTGTCGACCCCAAACGGCACGCCAACATTTCTAGCAATAATTTTGCGGGTCATGCTGCTATCCAACAGCGGCCCAATTAACCAAATCAGTGCTTTTGGCAAAGTACTCTTCGGCAATGGGTAGACATCACCAAAATGGGCACGCAGAATGCTAGCGAGGTCAGGAAAGTTGGTGTTGTATCCAGACGTGATAAAGCGACCTTGGGCAGATGGTAGAAATCCTGCAGCCATATGGGCCTCCGCCACATCTCGAACATCCACAACACCGACCTGATAGTCTGGCACGCCCATTTTCATGGTGCCATCACCCAACTGTTTGATCAGTGAGAAGGACTCCGATGTGGCAAAAGGGTTAATGCCCGGTCCCAAGACCAGCGACGGATTGACAGTAACCAAATCCCAGCGATGCTGAGCCTTAGCAATTTTCCAGGCTTCCTGCTCGGCTAAAGTTTTGGAATAAGAGTAGGGCTGATGGGTGAGAGAAGAAGTGGTATTCCAGTCCGACTCAGTAAAGAGATTGCCTGGAACCAACTCTAAGTCAGCACTATCTCCATAAATGGCTGCACAACTGCTGGTCACCACAACCCGCTGCACAGACTCAGTTTGATTCGCTTGTTCTAAAACATTGCGGGTCCCCAGTTGAGCGGGTTCAATCAGATTTTTTTGTGGATCATCAACGGCCATGGTGAAGGGAGAAGCGGTGTGAAACACAACTGTACATCCCTGCATGGCCGCAGCATAAGCACCGTCCGTCAGTAAGTCTGCTTTGAAATATTGAATCTGTCCTGGAGACTGCTCTGCCAAGGTATTGAGATATTTAAGCTTCTCGGTATTGGCAGGATCGCGAACGGCGGCATGAACGGTAAAGCCCTCTTCGAGTAAACGTTTAACGAGCCATCCGGCGACATAACCCGTGGCACCAGTCACGAGAACAGGGGCTGAGGTATCGTAGGTGGAGTGGGTCATACTACTTATTTCTGCGGGATTGGTATAGAACACCGTTATCTCGTAGCGTACCGCATTCATTGCCGGAACGTTGTACGGGGTCAACCATAAGAATTGAGATGCTGAATTGGGGTGCGATCGCACCTCTAAATCTAGAGCTTACCCATCCACGCTTGATCGGCTCACAGATTAGTGGTCACCCTCGTTATCCCCCCATAGCCAGTGGCACGAGTCAATCGGATCAACCTGTATTTAACGCTCCAACCCGAACAATGACGCTCACCCAAAGCTACCTCACCCCCGAAGAATATTTGGATATTGAACGGGTTAGCCCGTTCAAGCATGAATATGTGCAAGGGCAAATTGTGGCAGTGGCGAGTGCCAGTAAAGCCCATGCGATCATTACAGGAAATCTTTCTGCCTTGCTGGTGAATCACCTGCGCAATTCTGGCTGCATTGCTTATGCAATGGATATGAAGGTCCGACTCCCCACGCTCAATCTGTTTTACTATGCAGATTTATCGGTGACCTGCGACAAACGGGACCGCATTTCTTCTGAAGACTTTATTTTGCATCCCAAGCTGATTGTTGAGGTGTTGTCAGATTCAACGGAGGCTTTTGATCGAGGAGATCAATTTTCTGGCTATAAATCGATCCCAGAACTGGAAGAGTATGTGCTGATTCATCAACAGCAGGTTTTGGTGGAACGCTTCCAGCGAAAATCTGACAATCTGTGGGTACCGCAAATTTACCGGACGAATGAACAGGTTGAGTTCGATAGTATTGGTTTCACCTGTGCGATCGCAGATCTCTATGACAACCTAGAACAGCTCTCCCAATAACCCTTGAATCAACCTTCACCTTCATTGCCACTATGGTTGAGACCTTTATCCTGACCTCCAAAAGTTTACCACTAGCACAGTTCGAGCATGAAGAATCGGATATGTGGTATCTCTTTGGCAAGATTAAGCCACTCCCATCCAGCCAGATAGCCATTGATGATATTTTTCAGGTGACAAAAAACCTTGAGTTCAGAGCGGTGTTGTCCGGTTTCTCCCAAGGTTTTAGCTGTGAATTACAGGCTGAAAAAAGTACGATTCATTGCATCTTGATGGAATGTAACCCAACACAAGTCATCCTCAGAATGCTCACAGCAACAGAAACCATCGAATGGTCCAGAGAAAATCTGCGGCCATTACTGATTTAGGGTTGTGAATAGCTGTCGGATGCAGCACCTCGATTTACAGATACTCACCATTACTCTTGACTGGGTGTCTGCTTGGCCGTAATCAAATACAACAGAGGACCAAACGAGCCCGTTAGAACCGTTGCCAACACCCAAGGCCAAGGGTTCCGATTATTTTTTCTGGCCTCTGGAATCAGCCAGCTCAACACCAGCACCAGAGCGATCATCAGATCAGTTAAGACTTGCCAACCCGCCGGACTGTAGCGATTGTAATTCCAAATACCCAGATAGCCCACTTGGGCCATGGCATACCCCGATAAGACGGTAAAGGGAATCAGGATGGTAAGCGCCATCTGTTTGTTCACCATAACAAACTCCTTAGGTGTGATTTGCCTTCATCTTCACTGGTCCCTTGAATAGCCGCAATGACCTCACAGGTCATTGAATCTAGATGCAATTGACCTGAGAATAAATGGCAGAGAAGCAAGATACTATGGCTAGCACTCAAAACTTTAAGCACATCTGTCGACAATGGCGGAAATTTAGGAAGCTGTCGCAACTAGATTTAGCACTGGCTGCCAATGTTTCCCAACGTCATGTCAGTTGGTTGGAGACCGGACGCAGTCATCCTAGCCGAAGCATGGTCGAGCGCCTCTCAGATGCCATGGATATCCCCTTACGAGAAAGGAATGTTTTACTGCAAGCGGCAGGTTATGCAGCTGCCTATAGTGAAACGGAATTAGATGAGCCCATGATGGCTCCTGTATTAGACGCTCTGAATCGGGTGTTGCAACATCACGACCCTTTGCCAGCCCTTGTCGTCGATCGCTGCTGGAATGTGAAAAAGACGAATCAGGCGGCAGATCAATTGCTCAGCATTGGTGGCGACCCGCACATCCTCCAAGAACAAATGGGTGCTGCTGGCGAACTCAACCTGGCATTGCTAACCGTGCATCCACGAGGGCTCAGGCCATATATCGCCAATTGGGAACAGGTCTTGCCGTCTATCATTCGCCGTCTCAGGGGCGAATCCCTGGCATCGGGTGATCTGAGCATCCAGGAGCAATTTGCCCAGTACATTGAACTCGCTACTCCTGGAGAGGATAGTGAACCCAGCAGTGCTAGTTTGTTACCTATCTTACCGTTGGAGTTGAATGTCAACGGTTTAGAGCTGAGCCTGTTCTCCATCATTTCCACCTTTGGCACCCCGCAGGATATCACGACAGATGAACTGCGCATTGAAACGTTCTACCCGACCAATGCCCAAACTGAACAGTTCTTTCGCAGCGTCTAGAGTTGCGGCAGACTTTCTCGAACTGCCGATGTCTAGGTATCGCTTGATCAACCGTGTATGGCTCTTACTCTACCCCAAAGCTTGGCTAAACGCTGATCGCGGCCACAGCTATATCGATAGAATCGATACCAATTGGAATTCGTTTGATAATAGTTCTGATGATAGTCTTCCGCAGGATAGAAGGTTTCAGCAGCTACGATTTCCGTAACGATAGGCGTGGCAAACTTTCCAGATTGATCGAGTTCAGCTTTAGATTTTTCGGCGAGAGCTTTTTGTTCATCTGAATGGTAGAAGACATTGGTGCGGTATTGATCACCGCGATCGCAAAATTGTCCCCCGGCATCCAACGGATCAACATTGTGCCAGAAGGTTTCTAGTAGGGTTTCATAGGTGACTTTGCTGGGGTCATATTCCACCTGCACAGATTCCGCATGTCCGGTTTTTCCAGATGAAACTTCTTTATAGGTGGGATTCAATTTTTTACCGCCGGTATACCCTGATGTGGTGGAAACGACACCTTCAAGGACATCAAAGGGCTTTTCCATACACCAGAAACAGCCGCCCGCAAAAGTTGCCTTGGCGAGGTCCTGGGCCTGAGCTGCCATGCTTACGGGACCCAGCCAGGTGATTAGTGACAATAGTGCGATCGCCAACCAACGCTTGAACATTTTTTGTTGCATCCTCCGTTCTGCCTTATCTATCGTAATCACAACCAACATAAGCGATACAAATCCGGTCTGCCATCTAGCATTAAAGTGTCCTCCTGGACTTATCCTGTCCGCCAGAACAGCTTTCATGAAAGAATTTGAGTAGAACTGTTTCCCTCACCCCAGAAATCACAATGGAAAACCTTGAACAAGAACTCGAAGCTTTGAGACAAGAAAATACGCTGCTCCAGGGCTTAATGACAGGAGGATACGCCTATTTCTTGCATCATTTCATCGTCGGGCATCAAAGTGAAATGGGGTTGTCTGCCGAAGCCTGCGAGAAGATTGTAGTGGATGCTTTACGGCGAGTCATATCCACTCAAGAACGGTTTCAATGGGAATACCTGAGTGAAATTGAGGCCATTCTCAACAAAATGACCACTGTGGTGCCCATAACCCCCTATCTCGAACAAATACAGTCTCCTAATATTGCCAAGCCCTCAACGGACAACAGCTAACGGCATTGTCAACTTAACAGCCAATCTCCAGGGCTACCAATGGTGGCCAGCTTGACAGATGTGATATTTCGAGGGTTAATGAGTCAGATTTGGTATGAGTTGACAATGCCAAGCAAGACACCCGTTCTCAAAAAATACCCTGGTGTCAAGATTGTGAGTAAACAAAAAACGTATCGATTGGTCTGAAAAGATACTTTTTTTGTGATAATTCGCCCCTAATATTAGTGAGAACTTGGATATAGTCCTGTTTAAGCTACTAGAGATATGACAACGATTGCTTAAATGAAAGGCCCTAGGGTCTTAGGCAGCGTCTAGATAAACTTTCCAGAGTTCGATGTAGTTTTTATTCGAACGTAGTGAAGTCAAGATTGCTCACATTTTTCCTAGTTGGGAGCCAAGGTGATTTAAAACCATATTATTCAAAATGCATGGTTAACTAGCTAAAAAACCTTCACAAGAGAGTTCCAGACTATCTGAACCTTTACAAAGGCATCTTTAAGGGCGATATGGCCCAAATTTCTTAAACCCTCAAAAAGGATAATTTTCCTCTAATCAAACCTCTTTTTTATATTCTTTTGTCCTCGCAATATTCAAGATTTGATGGAGCTGCAAGCCAGAACATATACTGTCAATGTATTTCAGCTCTATGGCCCTTAATTTGAGGAATCGTTGCCATACCCCTATTCAGAGAGCTTTACATATGAATAAAGAAGTCAGATTAAGGATGTTGAATAAGAAGAGTATATTACTTACCTTATTGTTAATAATAGGCTTGACTGTACCCTACAGTCTTAAACTGCTCTCTCCTCAATTGGAGCCTTATCCTGCAATTATTTTTCCTGCTGGACCTGGCAAGGTTAAAGGATCTCAGGATACATTTGATTTTATTGCTTCGAATATCTACTGTTTTGATTTATTGACGAAGGAGTGGGAGCGACAAGACACTCTTAGCTTCCTATCCCCGATTCCTCGTCAATATTTTCAAGCAATTGTCAAGAACGAATTTGGACTCAATCCCAAATTAGAGCATACAGTAAAGTTCAGGAAAGGCATTTTCCCTAGCTTTACTTACAAAAACTCATCTGCTTTAGACCTAGCAAATATAGACCATGCTAAAGCTTGGCTTAGAGATCGTCTTCAACAGCATGGGTGCATGGATAGCTCTCTGATAGTAAGGCACACACGTATGTCTGTGGATTTGGCAACCAGAGTGGTCTCTGAAATGAATGTTATTGACGAAAAAATCTTTAAGCTATGAAAAGACATATTCTATTCATGGCAGAACTTGTTGAGGAAACGCTTAAAAGAATTCAGAGATCAACAGTTATGCCTGCATGGCATTCATCAATTTTTCGCATGTTGCTTGGGACATACATTCTTCTTTTTTCTGCTTCCAACTTTAGTTGGATAAATGACGTTCCTCAAAGTTTTTTTAACCCAGCGTTTCTTAGCATATCCAGATTATTCTCTGGCTTCCCACCTGCTGAGTTGCTCATTATACTAGATATACTTATTATTTTGTTTGCACTGTTCATCAGTCTAGGCGTTCGTTCAAGATTTTCAAGCCTTGCCTTTTTGCTAGTCTATATATTCGGCAATTCCTTTAGATATAGTTTTGGCAAGATAGACCATGGCGGGGTGATGCTGATGGCGACTCTTCTTTGCTTCTCATTTTCAGACTGGGGGACACAGAATGCTCTTCTTCCTGATAAACCTAGCTCATTTCATCCGCTCTCTAGTGCACTGTTAGGCATCTTACTGTCATTTGGAATGTTTACAGCGGGATTTGAAAAGCTACTATCCTGGGTAGATTTTGACTTGAGTACTAATGGTTTTTTGGACTGGTTCTATAATGGGTATTTTAGTTTGGGCAGGCAAGAGCTATTAGCTAGCTCAGTTTTCCACTTTCCCCCATTACTCTTAGAGGTACTCGATTATTCTGCTGTTATATTTGAGCTATCGCCTTTTCTATGTTTAATTGCTGGCCCTCTTTTTTGGAGAAGCTGGCTCGTGCTTGCTAGTGTATTTCATTTAGCAAATACATCTCTTTTAAATATTGTATTTATTACCCATGTTCCAATATACTGTGCTTACTTCTTGTATCCGCTTTTGGAACAAACAAAGCTTAAGAAGCATCGACACTTCAGAAAAACTATCAGGTTTACTTATTTTTTTACTGTAATAATTAGTACATTGCACATTGTTTTACGTCTTAGTGGTAATGGAGTGAACTCTCTTTTAATCCTCCCCTATGGCATCTCACAACTTTGGCTATCTATAGTCCTTTGGGCTGGGGTGATTATTCTGGGTGTACTCAGTTTGCTACACCACCGCAAAAAGCCTTTGAGTAGCTCGAACTTTCAACATAACGGATCATAAATATGGCAATGGAAGACTATGTTTCAAAGCCGATCATCATTTTCGACGGTATCTGTAACCTTTGTAATGATTTTGTGAATTTTGTAATTGATCGGGATTCTAAACAATACTTTTACTTCGTATCACAACAATCAGCAGTAGCTCAGGAAATTCTTCAGCATTGGGAAATCTCAGCCCAACCCGAAACAATTATCCTAATCAATCGAGGCCGATATTATACTCACTCTACCGCAGTGCTAAAAATATTCCGACATTTAAATGGATTTTGGCCTTTTCTATCTTATTTAAGCGTTTTTCCAGCTTTTGCTCGGGATTGGATCTATCGTTGGATCGCGAGGCATCGATATCAGTGGTTCGGTAAACGTAATAATTGCCGTCTCCCGACCCCTGACATAAAAAGTCGCTTTTTAGATGAAGTAGCCGGAGATCGAGAGCCTGTTTAAACCGTTTTTTACCCAACTTATTTCTGGCTTTTATCCAGTTGACCGGCATTGTCAACTTAACTAAGCTGGCACCTCAGCAAAGCCTATGGCATTGTCAACTTAACGGCCAATCTCAAGAACTAGGAACTATTTTTCAACGATAGGCTCAAGATGGAGGTTTACGCAGCAACGCTCAAACCCGTCAATTCATGCCAGCTGCTAAAACGTTGACTCAGTGTATCTCTAAATTGAGCGGCTGGTTGATGTTGAAAGGGGTGGAAATGTCCTCTTATCGGTTCAAAAACAGACAGAAATGAGCTTGACTGGGAGATTTGAAGCGTCCCATTCGCCTTTCCCTCACCCTTGTCGGTCGATGTGAGTTCTCCGCTCGATTATTCAATTCTTTATGCTGTCTATGCTCTACGCCCTTCAAAATTTTTTCTTAGCTGCACCATAGTTTTTGAGCTTGTCAGTAATGAGCACCCTTAGGGGACTATCTTGAGGCTTGAGTAATTTGCGGAAGGATTTATCGGCAGCGCATTGCGACGACTCTGCATCAAGATATCAATGACATGGCCATCTTTGTCGACGGCTCGCTACAAGTAGTATTTCTTCCCAGGGCAATCGCACATAGTTCTTCATGAAGAAGATATTCCCTTGGCAGCAACGCTGAGGATCTTGACCAGGTAGTCATCATCCCAACCTGCCTTGAGC
>NZ_JANQOP010000248.1 GCF_028285745.1 Acaryochloris sp. IP29b_bin.137
CAATCAAGAGCTGCGGTTTAAGACACCCTCGTCAGTCAGAGCTGGGGATAATGAAGTTGGGGTAGTGGTCATGGCTGATATTAAACGCTTTCAGCTTGAAACTACCCTTTCCTTGGCGACAATTCTTGGTCTTTTCGATCTACTGAGCCTCGACTGAGTGTAAGTGAAAGAAGTATTCCTCATGATGGGACCGCTATATTCAAAATAGTTGAAACACCCACGCTAAAGCTCAATGGAAGGTACTGGACCGAAAGAGCTACTAAAGGTGAGATAAAACTGGAATACCATTCGAGTAAGTTATTAGAGGAATTGCCTGAGTCTTTAGGTGAGCATCCGGTTACTGAGCCTGAGAATCGGCGTTAGACCTCTGCACCCTAGGTATTTCACCCAGCAGTCAAGGTTTTTGATATCTTGAAGGCATTGAAGTAGCCGGGAGATACCATGATGACACAGTCCTTCATCTTGGAGTATTGGAACGATAATGATTGGTTAGTCGGTCGGCTGAAAGGAGTTCCTGGAGTTTTTAGCCAAGGGCAAACTCTTGCGGAGCTAGAGGAAAACATACGCGATGCCTATCGGCTCATGGCTACAGACGCTGAACCTGCCCCAGAATAGGCAAAAACCAAGGAACTGATCCTTGAAATATGAAGCGGAAAGAGTTTATTCGTGAACTAGAGAAGTCTGGTTGTGTTTTGCATCGACATGGCTCAAGGCATGATATTTATCTCAACCCAACAACAGGCCAGAAATCCCCTGTGCCGCATCATACCGAAATTAAGAACAGCTTATGTCGTTTGATTCGGAAACAGCTAGGCTTAATAGAAAGATGAAGGTTGTGCTGAATTGTTTAACAGTGCCGTGCAAGGGAGGCTCGAAACACTCTAACGGCTGTGCTTCCCCAAGTTTCTGCTCGTGCCCCTGGCAGCTACCGTTATCAGCTTTTGTTCTGGATTGTGGCAGTTGATGTAGTGGGATCTTTGAGCGTTCAAAGCAATAAGAGAGCGCACATGCATCGATTTCCCAAAACGCCCCTAGGAGTGCTGTACAGCAAAGCCTTTGGCCTTGCTATATTTTACGGTTTTGAAAGTAACGCGGTTGTTGGCGGGATTATAAAGGGTATAGGTCGCCTGTCCGGGCTTGCGTCCAACATTCCCGACGCCGATAATGCGCCGGGGCGAGCGACTTTGCGCTGGGGTCGTCTGGATGCCATCTAGGGTCATGACCGTGGAGCGTAGATCTCCTGGCTCAATCCAACATTCAAACGCTAGTCCTGAGCGGCCACAGAAGAGATGATTAGCATCGGCTCGAATCATGCGATCGCATAGTTGCATCGCAGGTGTGTCCGGTGTGAGTTCATCCGCATAGCCCACGGTACTGCCGTGGATCAGCAGGCAGTCTAATTCGTGAAATCCAAAGTGGAGGGATCGCATCCACTGTACGGACTGCCGAGAGACCGATTCCCAGAGACGCTGAACCGCATCGGCCCCCTCTTGTTCTACCAGCTCAGGGGCATCGGGCAAGCCGCCCAATCCGTATAAATTAAAGCACTGCTCTTCCCACCAGCCGATACAAATTTGGGGTTCCAATTCCCCAGCCCCCGGAGACTGAAGTCGCCGGATCACGGCTTCGTTGTCTCCCTTGAAGCCCACAAAATCGCCTAAAACATATATATCCGACACCGGAAAGCGCTGTCGACGGATATCTGCCAGGACGGCCTCATAGGCACTGAGATTACCTTCAATTCCGCTTAAAATTGCCCACTGTTCCATTCTTTACCTCCTGAATTGGGGCCAGCTACCGCTGACATACATGGCTGGGATCATCGGCTCGCTCTGCAAATTCCATCCCCCGCGCCAAGCGCCAGGCAAAAATGGGCGGCAAGCCCTTGTCAACAATGGCTGCACAGGTCTTCTCGTAGTCATAAGGCACCTCCCGAAGGGTGACCTGGGCCGTATCCGTGTCATAGAGAACGTAAGTCGCATTGGGACGTCCATGGCGGGGTTCTCCCACGGATCCGGCATTGATAATTCGCTTCAAGGACGCCGTGAACTGATGCTGTTGGTCGTCTTGTCCCGGTTGGTGAACGCGCACAGAGAGCTTGCCATCCTCTAGCTCCCGCACATAGGGAACATGGGTATGGCCACAGAACAAGACATCTGCGTCGGTGGAGACCACCCGTTCTAGGGCAGCGAATCCATCCATGCTGGGCAGTAAATATTCATGCTGACTGTTGGGACTCCCGTGGACAAAGGCCATATTCTCAGCCTGCAGGGTCATGGGGAGTTGGGCTAGATAGTCCCTTACCTCTGGATGGATGACTTGGTTCGTCCATTCATGGGCCTGCCTTCCCCGCTTCTCTGCGATCAAG